>JAUVJV010000319.1 GCA_030592245.1 Candidatus Eiseniibacteriota bacterium | reverse complement strand
GTCTATTATATAGAGAGTCTCATCGCTCCGTCCGCCCCTGATATGGATCTCGTCATCGCTCTGGATCACGCCGGCCTGGAGCCCCATGACATCCTGGATATCGGTTACCGGCATCTCACGGATCTCTTCCTCGGTGACGCGCCGCACCGTTGAGGGCACGTCCACCTCGACCATGGGGCGCTCGGCGGTTACCAGGACCTCATCGGTGGTCTCAAGCACGGTCCGCAGGAGCTTGAAGTCGGCCTCGGTGGTCTCATAAGCCCGGATCACGATCCCTGCCACTTCCTCGGATTCATAGCCCATATAGGATGCCTTTACGGTGTAAGTGCCTACGGGGATGTTCCGCATGAAGAAGGAGCCGTCATCCATGGACATGGCCCCGTAGGGAGTGTCCACGATGACGATATTGGCAAACGGCAGGGCCGTCTTGGTCTTGGCATCGACGACCTTGCCCGTGAGGTTTCCCGGCTCGCCGTAGGCCAGCGAGGCCAGGATGAGTATGAGGAATGCGCTGCCAACCAGGAACGATGTTCTCTTCATCAGGTTGTGCCCTGCGGGCCCCTCCCCCTCACTTTCAATCCCCTTGCAATTAAATAAGACCCACCTATTGTGCAGTCAACAGATGATTTAGTCAAGCGGGACTGCTGGATTTTCAGAGGAAATGTGAGAAATCTTTGACAGTTTTGGCAAATGTGGTATTATCGACTCTGGAGGTGAACGCTCTGGAAAGTTTACTTGAAAGGTTATCAAATCCCTGGCTGGTGGGCAGCGCCGTGTTCCTGGGATGGATAATCGTCTTAACCGTAATAGTACGAATAAGTTATTGGCGTCTTCGCAAGTTTGCCCAGAGTACCAGGACCGACATAGACGATGTCTTGATAGGCGCCCTGAGGGTCCCGGTCCTCATAGTGGTCCTGGTGACGGGCGTGGTGATCGTGGCCAGGATCCTTCCCTTGAGCGTGGAGTGGGAGGGGGTCCTGGATCTCGGTGTCAAGATCGCCGTGATCCTGGCGGGCGTGCTCTTCGTCGATGCCATCGTCAAGGCCTTTCTCTGGCGGTACTCGCGGAAAGCCGACTATCTCAAGAGCTCTTCCGGCATAGTACAGACAGCCGTGCGGGCGCTCATAATCATGATAGCTCTTCTCATCGTCCTGGACACGGCCGGGGTGTCGATCACGCCCCTTCTGGCCTCTCTCGGACTGGGAAGCCTGGCGGTGGCCCTGGCTCTTCAATCGCCATTGGCCAACTTCTTTGCGGGCATCCAGATTCTGGCCGACAAGCCGATTGAGCTCGGGCAGTACATCCAGCTGGACTCGGGCGCCGAAGGGTACGTGACCCGCATAGGCTGGCGGAGCACGACCATCAGGGCCCTTCGCAACAATCTCATAGTGATCCCCAATTCCAAGATCATGGACGCCATAATAACCAACTACTATTTACCCGAGAGAGAACTCTCGATTGTTATCCAGTTAGGAGTGCATTACGACAGCGATCTGGAGCAGGTGGAGAGGGTAACATGCGAGGTCGCCAGGGAAGTCCTCGAGGCCGTCGAGGGGGGGAAGAAGGGCTTCGAGCCATTCATCCGCTACCACACCTTCGATGACTCCAGCATAAACTTCTCGGTCATCTTGAGAGCCGAGGAGTTCATCAACGGGTATGTTGTGAAACATGAGTTCGTGAAGAGGCTTCACAGGCGATACAAGCAGGAGGGCATTGTAATACCCTTCCCGATAAGGACTCTCGACATAAACCGGGAGGACCTGCTTCTCCTCAAGCGCGATGCCTCATCGCAGGAGCGATGAGTAAGGAGGAAGTATGAGTATGACGGAGTTCAAAGTCGGCCAGGATATTGTCTACCCCAAGTATGGTCTGGGTAAGATCGTTGCCATAAAAACCAAGACGCTGCCGAGGGGGCGGGTGAAAGGTGTGGAGATCAAGTTCCCGGCCATGCACATGAAGGTGTGGGTTCCCGAGGAGAGGCTCAAGAACACCAAGGTCCGCAAGCCGGTCTCGAAGTATATGGCGAGGAAGATCTTTGCCACCCTCAAGAAGCGGGCCCGGTTCAGGATGGGGACCAAGGCCAAGGAGCGTGCCCTGCAATACAAGGCCAAAGTGCTTTCGGGAGACCCCATCGATCTTGCCGAGGCCGTGAGGGACTTGGTGAGGCTTTCGACCAAGAAGTCTCTCAATGTCCGCGAGGCCGAGATCGCCAACACCGCCTCAAGAACTCTGGTTAGGGAGCTCGCGCTCGCCATGGGCAAGACCGTCGAGGCAGTCAAAGAGGAAGTCGATAGCATCCTCTATAGATAGTGAATTCACAAAGCTGGGGTCAGGTACTGGAAAGTGAATTTGCGAACAAATTCACTTTCCAGTACCTGACCCCTTTCTCGTGAATTCACTCTCCACGGGCTGATCGCGCATTTCTATTTAGCTATGCCCGGGACCTTCTTTTCCTCGACCGGAAACCACACTTCGGTAACCAGTTTCTCCTCAGGCACCGTCATGGGGTCGCTCCAGTAAACCTCGACCGGCGGGCCCACCATCTTGTACTGGTTGCGCTCGGCCCACTCAATGAGCAGGTTGTAAGCCGCGGGCAGATCATCATATGAACCTATGTGATAGGTGTAGGCCACGAACATTGGGTCTATGTGTCTGAAGCCCATCTCATCCTCTTCAACGCTCTTCATTGGGCCGGGGTATGCCACAGGCATCCAGATCTCCCACGTTAGCTCCTCATCGGGCACTACCTCAGAGTTGTCGTAGTAAATCGCCATCAGGGGCCCCGTCATGGCATAGCCCTCCATCGCGATCAGGCCGACAAGCCTCATCACAGTGGCAGGGATCTCATCGAAGGGTCCGGTATGCCGCATGGCGGCAACACTCCTGGGCTCGGTCCTCTTGAGCAGTACCCTTGTCGGAGGACCTTCCTCGTCGGCAGGCCCGGCTTCCTTGATCTCGGCTGCAGCGCCTGCAACCATGGCGATCACGACGAGCGCCAGCAACCCTGCGATTAGAGGTTTCCTGATCATTCTCTTCGCACCTCCTCCTCGACTTCGACCTCCTCGATATCGATCTCGTTGACCTGACCGAAGTCGCTTAATGGCCTGCCGAAGAGATCCTGATCTCCGATCACCAGTATCGTCAACCCATCGGGATGGAGATACTCCCCGGCCACGCGCCTGATGTCTTCGGGGGTGGCTTCCTGGTAGAGATGGAAGCGCCTCTCGAGAGTGTCGAGAGGAAGACCGGATATGTCATAATTGACCAGTCTTCTCACAACACCGCCCGCCGATTCATAGTCGAACACCTGCCTGTTAATCAGGGATTCCTTGGCCTCGGCAACCTCCTCTTCGCCGGGTCCCTCGGCCGCCATCTTCTCTATCTGCTCGATCAGGAGCGAGAGCGCCCTCATCGCGGCATCGGACTTGGTCTGGCACGACCCCGTGAAGAGCCCGTAGCCGAACGGGCTGTCCCTGAAGGAGGACCTCGCGCTGTAGGCGAGCCCTTCGTCACTTCTGATTCTCTGGGTGATCCAGGAGGTGAAGCTCCCGCCGCCCAGGATGTAGTTCATGATGGTAGCATAGGCATAGTCATCATTGGCGCTGCTCATGGACATGTGGCCTGCGTAGATATATGCCTGGTTCATCTCCTTGTAGATATAGTTCACCGAGGGCGAAAGCTCGTAGGACATCTCGGGGAAGTCCGGCTCGGCGCCTCCGGTTTCCCAGCCGGCCAGAAGCGCATCGAGCTTCTCGACCGCTTCGTCCTTTGTGATGTCACCCGCGATCCCGATCACCGCATTACCGGGCCTGACATATCTCGAATGGAACTCGACAATGTCCTCCCGCATTATGTTGGTGACACTCTC
>JAUVJV010000278.1 GCA_030592245.1 Candidatus Eiseniibacteriota bacterium | reverse complement strand
CGTCATACTCACCTCCTAGTCGTCCTGACTTTCTGTCAGTTTCGCGGCAATCTTACCCGCCTGGACCCTGTGAGGGCAAGCACAAAGCAGCTTGCCGAAGCCCCGGCAATCGGGTAAATTCCCAGCGATTACCTCTGATTTTCAAACCCCCTCTCTGAAAGGAGAACAGGATGAAATATGTCGGGCTTCTCACGATCGTTATGCTCGCCCTGGCCTCGTTCGCGTGCGTCTTCGCAGCGGACTTCGAGCCCATACCCGAGGCCGAGAAGGAGATGTATACATTCGACCTTGAGCGGAACTTCTACCCCGATGAGGCAGAGTTCGAGGCCGAGCTGGAGATCCTGACCGCTAATGTCGCGGTGCTGGAAGCCCTCAAGGGCAAGGTCGCCGCAAGCGCCGACAACCTCTACGAGGCCTACTACCTGAGCGAGAAAGTTATCCCGCCCTGGTGGAAACTCTGGGTATACGCATACCTCAGGTATGCCACCAACACGGACGACTCGGCCCCTCTTGAGAATATCGAGAAGGCCTCGGGAGACCTCGAGAGCCGGATCCAGTTTGTGAAGACCGAGACCCAGGCGATCGATGAGGCAATGCTCGAGAGGTACTTCAGCGAGAAGCCTGAGCTGGAGGGCTTTGCCTACGCCATTGAGGAGGCAAGACGATACCTCCCCTACACACTCTCGCTGCCCGAGGAAGAGCTATTGTCCACCCTGTCTCCATACCTGGGCAACTGGTCTGAGAAGCTCTACCAGAAGCTCATCGACCGGACCGAGTTCCCGGACCTGGTCATCGACGGCGACACTTTCGATGTTCACCTCAACTACTCCGTGCTGATAAACAGCAATGACCGGCAGGTCCGGAAGGATGCCTGGAAAGGGTATTTCGGCAGCATGGCAGACCACAGGGACCTCTACTCCTTCGCCCTGATAAAGGGTATGGATACCAGGAACAAGACCTCGACCGTCAAGGGCTACAGGAACTTCGCCGATGCCAAGTTCTTCGACCTTCACCTTGAATATGATGCCGTCGCGGACTATTTCGATGAGATCGCGGACCATGCCTACCTCAGGAAGGAATATGAGAAGGTAAGGCGTGCCCGCATAATGGCCGACATGGGTTATGACAGCGTCTACATCTGGGACCGAACGGTCCAGAAAGAAGACTTCGACAAGCCCCGGTTCGACATCCATGCCGCGACCGATCTCATAGAAGACGCAATGCAGGTAATGGGAGCCGAATACCAGCGTGAGCTGGCATACCTGCTGGATCCCGCCAATCGCCGCCTGGATATCGCGGGTGGCGAGAAGCGTACCTCCGGTATGTTTGCGACGGGATATCCGGGAGAGCCATGGCAGTTCTTTTGCATGAGTTACAACGGTTACCTAAATGAAGTCAGCGGGCTTGCCCACGAGAGCGGTCATGCGGTTCATCACAAGATGCAGACCAATGCCGGCGTAAGGCCGATCTACGCGGATGGCCCATCCTATGTTACCGAGTCCGTGGCCATGACCAACGAGCTCTTGATCATGTATCACCTCTACTCCCAGGAAAAGGACCTCGCAAGACGGGCTTACTACCTCGAGCAGTTCCTCGAGAATGCAATGGGACTCCTGGTCAACAATATGTTCGCCCACATGGAGTTCAAGATGTATGAGGGCGTCGAGGACGGCTGCATCCAGGACGCCGATGATCTCGATTCCCTGGCCGCCGAGATGACCATTCCTTACAGCATGTACTATGGGAATCATCCGGAGTATGAGGGGCTGTGGTCGGTCATTCATCATTACTATGATGTACCGATGTACAACATAAACTACGTGGTCGCCCAGTCATTGGCGCTGGTCTTCTTCGACAAGATCCTGAACGAACCCGGGTTCGTGGATAAATACGAGAGCATGCTGCGTTCGGCCTTCGATAAGCCCGCGCCCGAAATCGTCCTGGAGCGGACAGGGGTCGACATGATGGACCCCGACATCCTGGCCTCGGGCTTCGCATTCATCAGGGGCAGAACGGATGAGCTTCGCGACCTCTACGCTCAGCTTGGAATCTCCGTCGAGAACCCCGAGTATCCCGACAAGACCCCTGGACACTAGATACTAAAAGGGATACTAAAAGGGGACAGACACCTATTTCGACAAAGCGAAATAGGTGTCTGTCCCCATTTATCATTTATTGGTGCCGGGAGGGGGACTTGAACCCCCACGGGATACCCCATACGCCCCTCAAGCGCACGTGTCTACCAGTTCCACCACCCCGGCATATGAATGCTCAGGTTGCCTCAGACAGAACACGCTGACATCTGGCCGGCCTGCTCCCTACTCGCCAGACGGGCTCTCCTCCGGCGTCTCCGCCGGCTGAGGTGCGGCGTCAGAAGGGAAATCGTCGGGCATTGAGCCTTCCGGCATAGCCTCAGGCGAGACCGCCTGCTCCGACTGAGGACTCCTCGGGACAGGAGCCAGACCCTCTCGCACGCTGCTCTGCTGTCCACCCCTCGGTATAAGGGTGAGGGTTATGGACATCAGCATGAACGCGATCGCCAAGCCTGCAGTCGCCTTGGTCAGGATTCCTCCGAATCCCTTCCCTCCCATCAGCGAACCACCACCGCCACCACCACCAAAGACGCCCCCCATGCCCCCACCCTTCCCGCTCTGCAGCAGAACCACGATGATCAGGCTGATACATATGAGCACATGAATACCAGTAAGAACAGCTAACATCGCCTAATCTATTCCTCCGGTTTTGAAAGAAACGAGCTTCAGGAAGCTCGCCGCCTCCAGACTCGCACCGCCCACCAGGGCACCGTCTATGTCCGGCTGCCCCATGAGAGCGGTCACGTTTTCTGGCTTAACACTTCCACCATACTGAATCCGGACCCTTAAAGCAACATCTAGTCCGTACAGATCTATCAGGATATTCCGCATGAACGCGTGCACTTCCTGGGCCTGCTCGGGGGAAGCGGTTTTCCCCGTGCCGATGGCCCACACCGGTTCATAGGCCAACACTACCTGGAGCATGTCTTCGGACGAGAGCCCGTCGAGCGAGCCAAGCATCTGGCCTCTTATGATGTCATTGGTGCGCCCGGCCTCACGGTCCTGGAGAACCTCGCCGACGCATACGATGGGAGAGACCCTCACATCCAGCAGGGCCCTGGCCTTCCTGGAGACCCACTCGTCGGTCTCACGGAAGTAGGACCTCCGCTCCGAATGGCCGACGATGGTGTAATCGCATCCGAGTTCCTTGATCATCGGCGGTGACATCTCACCCGTGAACGCACCGTTCTCTTCCCAGTAGCAATTCTGGGCGCCCAGTTTCACGGCACTTCCCTTGAGGACTTCACTCACCGGATACAGGCTGCCGAACGGAGGGCAGATCAAGATCTCCACATCATCGGACTCATTAAGAGTGCCATTCTTGATTTCCAGGGCCAGCTTTCTCGCTTCGGCAACGGTCATGTTCATCTTCCAGTTGCCGGCAATAAACGGTTTCCTTGCTTCCGGGTTCAAGCCTATCCCTTACCTTTCCTGGTGAGTGCCGCAATGCCCGGCAGCTCACGTCCTTCCACGAACTCCAGCGATGCCCCTCCACCGGTAGAGATATGAGTAACCATACCGGTAACACCGGCCCTGGCAATCGCACTCGCAGTATCCCCACCCCCGATAACCGAGATCGCCCCACCCTCGGAAGCCGCGGCAACCGCCCTTGCTATCTCGACGGTGCCGTGTGAGAAGTGGTCTATCTCGAATACGCCCAGCGGTCCGTTCCAGAAGATGGTGCTCGCACGCCCTATCAGGCTGATGAACCTGACAACGGTACGCTCACCCACATCCACTATTGAATAGCCCTCCGGTACGGGTTCATCATCGGCAACGAAGCCCGTCGCCGCACCCTGTTCAACCCGGTCGGCAATGACCATATCCTCTGGAAGCACCAGATCGACTCCCTTGCTGCGCGCAAGCTCCATGATCTCGGCGGCCTCACCCACTTTGGATTCCTCGTAAAGAGAACTTCCTATCTCCCTACCCTGCGCCTTCAGGAAGGTGTTGGCGATGCCGCCACCAAGCAGAAGGGCGTCCACCCTGTCCAGCAGGTTCTTGAGGACCTCTATCTTGCCGGATATCTTGGCTCCCCCGATTATGGCGATGAAGGGCTTTCGTGGATTTGCCATAAGTTGTCCGAAAAACTCAAGTTCCTTCTCGATCAGG
>JAUVJV010000024.1 GCA_030592245.1 Candidatus Eiseniibacteriota bacterium | reverse complement strand
TGCGAACACCTACGGGCAGGTGTACGTCATGCATCACGATGGCACCGGATACCTTCAGGGCAATGGTTTCTTTGCCCAGGGCAGTGGCTCCGTGTATGGTTCGCCCGCGCTCGCCGATCTCGACGATGACGGTGATGTCGAGATCATCGTGGGCACGATGGGCGGCAATCTCTATGCCTGGCACCATGACGGCACGGGTTTCCTTGATTCGACCGGCCTGTTTGCCTCCCCGGGCGCAGTGTACGGTTCGGTTGCAGTAGGTGATGTGGACAATAACGGTGACCTGGAGATCGTCTGCGGTACTGTCTTCAACCGCGCGGTCAAAGTGTACAATGACGATGGGTCCATGCAGAGCGGGTGGCCGAGAAGCCTGGATGGTAACATCTACGCGTCTCCGGCGCTGGCGGATCTGGACTCTGACGGCAGGCTGGATATCGTGATCGGATCCCACCGCGGGGACTTCGACGACAGCGCGAGCGTTTTCGTATTGGACGACATGGGCAACACGAGGCCCGGTTGGCCCAAAACTGTTGCGGGTGACTTCTTCGCCTCTCCGGTGGTGGGAGACATCTCGGGTGATGGCCTGCCCGATATCGTGGCTGTCTCCAGCAACGGACTAGTGTATGCCTGGCATACTGATGGCACCCCCGTAAATGGCTGGCCGCGCAACATGGAATATGAGCTCTACGCCACGCCGAGCCTGGGTGACCTCGATAACGATGGTGATGTGGAGGTCGTTGTTGCAGGCTATGACGCGCTGGTCCACGTGTTCGACTGCTCCACTCCATACAGCGATAGCGCCATGGAATGGTCCAGGATGAACCATGATCTCTATAATAGCGGGCTCTACCGCGGCCCTTCGAGGGCCGGCGTCGACCCGGGTGACGAAGAAGTGTTCCCGGCCAGGGTGAGCCTGGCTGGATATCCCAACCCGGCGGTATCGACTATCGGCATCAGACTCGGCATACCCTCGACGCAGACCAATGAGGTGTTCAGCGTCGATGTGTTCGATGTCCGCGGGCGTCATTTGAGACAGATCCACAGCGGAGAGCTCGAACCCGGATTCCATGAGTTCCACTGGAACGGCAGGAACAAGTTGGACGCGGAGGTGTCCAGTGGAATTTACTTCGTGAAAGTTTCCTGGAAGCGTGATAGCCTTAACCGGAAAATCGTAATAGTGAGGTGACACTTGCGGGAATTCCGGGCAATCTCATGTGGAGATGGGGACTTTGGGCTCTCCGACCTCGCTTCCGTCGGCGAGAATGTCGTCGTCGAGAAGGGAGCTCTGATCCTCAAGCCGGAGTGCGTGCGAATCGGCTCCAATGTATACATCGGGCACTATGCCATTCTGCGAGGATACGATCGCGGCGAATTGGTGATCGGTGATGATACCTGGATCGGCCAGTTCTGTTACTTCAACAGCGCCGGCGGCATCGAGATCGGCTCAAGGGTCGGAATCGGGCCGGGCGTGAAGATCATGTCCTCCAGGCACGGGGAGGAAGGGCGGAAGGTCCCCGTGCTGTTGTGCGACCTTGAGTTTGCCAGGGTCACCATCGAGAGCGATTGCGATCTGGGCTTGGGCTCCATCATCCTGCCGGGTGTTACGGTTGGGAGAGGGAGCCAGGTTGGAGCCGGTGCCGTGGTCACGCGGAACGTGGAACCTTACGCCATCGTGGCGGGGGTGCCGGCGCGCAAGATCGGCGAGCGCCCCGAGTAAAATACCGAATAGGGGAATGGGGGACAGCGCCCTTTTTAGGAGGGCGCTGTCCCCTTTTTGTCCCCCCCTTTCTGTCCCTTTTTGAGGGAATGCAGAGAGGGCGCTGTCCCCTCCTTGCCCCCTCAAACATCCAGTTGGGAGCTCGCCTCAGCCTGTCCAAAACGGGTCTTCATCTTCGTTCCTTTTATCCTTTCCTTTATATGCGTAGGTGGATGGGAGAGGTAACCCTTGATATTGCATCAGTTACGCCTCCGGCGGCTGGTCGCTCAGCCCTCCTGCGATAGACGATAAAATTCGTCAATTTGCTACCATTTTCGGCAAAAAAGCGCTTGACAACCCCAGGGCTCACTGATACGTTGGTGGGGCGTTATGGTTCATTGCGGGCTAAATTGGCTAGATAAGGAGTGAAGCGGCATTGTCTCAGTTTGTGGGTTCCCACATATTTTCGGTTAGCGACAAGGGACGTTTCAATATTCCTGCCCCGCTCAGGCAGGGCCTTGCGGCCTCTGCGGAGAACACCTTCATAGTCTCGCGCGGGCCCGAGGGATGTCTCGATGTCTACCCGCTTGATGAGTGGAACCGGCGCATAAGGGTCTTGAGGAATCTTCCCAACAAGCGTCAGGGCAGGTACTACAAGCGGCTGATTCTGGGAGGGGCGGTGCAGTGCAAGATGGACGCTCACAACAGGATCCTGATCCCGCCCGACCTCTTGAAGAGCATTGGCATCAAGAAACAGGTGCTGATAGTCGGCCAGATCGATCATCTCGAACTCTGGAATCCCGGCACTCACAAGGCATATATGAAGAAGCAGGACGTCCCGCTGGAGGACGTGCTTGAAGAGATAGAGGATCAACTCAACAGCAACGGCTCGGCGTTGCGGGAATAAATGACTATCGAAAGCTCTGTGGAGGGGCATGACGTATGGCACGAACCGGTGATGGCGGAAGAGATCGCCGGATTGCTGGTAAACCGGTCGACGCGGCTCGTGGTGGACTGCACAGTCGGCGCCGGCGGACACGCGGCCAGGTTGCTGGACGCTGCCCCTCAGCAGAGTGTTCTGTATGGATTGGATCTTGACCGTGACGCTCTTCGCCTCGCGGGGGAGAGGCTGTCGCGGTTTGGGGAGAGAGTGGTCTTGAAGAGAATGAACTTCAGCGAGCTCGATCTGGCACTGCCCGAGCGTTTGCTAGGCAAGGTCGATGCCCTCCTGATAGATTGTGGAATCTCGAAGCTCCAGATCGTCACACCTGGTAGGGGGTTCAGCTTCGACCGGGAGGGTGATCTCGACATGAGATTCGATCAGGCCGGCACCGTGACTGCGGGCTCGTTTCTTGCTGTTATCGATGCGAATGAGCTCAGGAGCCTGCTTGTGCAGTTCGGTGAAAGGGCCAACGCGAAGAGGATTGCCCGGGTGGTCATAAGGAGAAGGGACGAGGGCCGGCTGAAGACCACGCTGGACCTGGCCCGTGCTGTTAAGTCTGTCGTGAAGATCAAGGCGGCAAAGTCCATGGCCAGGACTTTTCTGGCAATCCGGGAACGGGTCAACTGTGAGCTTGAGAATCTGGTGAAAGCGCTCGGTCACCTGCCGCAGGTCATGGCGGCCGGAGGGCGGGCATGTATCATCTCTTACCACTCGGAGGAGGATCGCATAGTCAAACGGTATTTCAGGAGGCTCTCGGGGAAGTGTGTGTGTCCACCGGGAAGAATCGTATGTGATTGCGGCAAGGCAGCCGTATTCAGACTCGTAACTCCAAAACCGTTATCGCCGACCGCCGGTGAGATTGGACGGAATCCCTCGGCGCGCAGTGCGAAAATCAGGGTGGTTGAGAAGATGTGAAAAAGGACGACAACCCAGGGGCACAGGAGTGGCCGACTCCTGTGCGCAGGAATCCGAAAATGCAAGCGCCGCTTCGAGAGGGCAAAAAAGAAGAGACACTGGGCAGGGCAGACGGAATCACGCGCACGGGTCGGTCGCTCCTGTTTGGGTTGCTGTTGATCGTCATAGCCACCGTTTCAGGCCTTGTTTACACCTGGGAGAGACTTGTGGTGGAGTCAATGCTCAGGGAGAACATCACCCTCGCGAGGAAACTGGACTTGATCCAGAAGAGATCGGAGATACTTGCCTGCGAAGTCACTCGCCTTGGGGCGCGAACGCGAATCGCCGCCCTGGCCGAGGCCGATCTCGGTATGACCTCCCTCGACTGGGATGATGTCATCGTGATCCAGGAAGTGGGAGGCAATTAGGTGAGGCCCGGCGTAGGAAGGCTTCTGGTGCTGCTTGTAGGCTTTGTGGCATTCGCGGTCATCCTCGTCGCCAAACTGGTTTCAGTCCAGATAGTCGATCACGACTACTACAAGGCCATCGCCGTGGGCCAGCACGGCTACCTCAGGCCCATCCCCGCCAAGAGAGGCACGATCTATGACCGGACCGGCCGGGTCCTTGCCACCACGATGCCGGCCTACCGGGTATACGCCGATCCATCCATGGTCGATGATGCGGCCCTCGCGGCATCCTCGGTTTCCGGGATCGCCGGATGCAACAGACATAAGCTCCAGAGGAAACTACTCAACAAGAAGAACCGCTATGTTCTTATCGACCTTGCCCTGGACGTGGAACGAGCCCTGGCGATCCGGCGGCTCGGACTCAAGGGCGTCGTTATCGAGCCGGCAGGGACCCGCGTCAGGCCTTTCGACAGTGCGGCTTCGGGTGTCCTGGGTTGCTTATCCGCATATGAGGAGCCCCTGAGCGGGATCGAGCTGAGGTTCGATGAGATGCTCAAGGGTACCGCCGGGGTTCGCCGCCATCTCAGGGATGCGCGCGGCAGACCGATACCCTGCGTGGAAGCGGTGGTTGAGGAGTCCGTGGCCGGGCACTCCATGATTCTTACCCTGGACATCGATCTCCAGCTCACGGCCGAGAAAGCCCTGGATGAAGCTATCGAAGCGCATGGGGCAAAGGGCGGGTGTGTCCTGGTCGTCGACCCCTGGACCGGGGACATACTGGCCATGGCCAGCAGCCCGCGGAACAGGAACTTCCCGGTGAGAGTGGTATTCGAACCGGGTTCAGCCTTCAAGCTGTGCACTTATGCGACGGCGCTGGACCTCAAGAGGGTCGACAGCCTGAGCATCTTCGACACCAACCATGGAAAACTCAAGGTGCCCGGCGGATGGATAACGGACGATCACCCCCGGGACGAGGCGCTGCCCCTCATAGAGGCCTTCGCCATATCCAGTAATGTCGCGGCTTCGATGGTCGCCCGTCAAGTGGGATGTGAAGATTTCTACCGCTACATGCTCGCGTTCGGCTTTGGCACGAAGACGGGAATCGACCTTGAGGGTGAATCGGCCGGCATCCTGAGGGAGCCGGCGTCCTGGTCGAAGAGGTCCCTGGAGACTCTCGCGATGGGGCAGGAGATAGGAGTAACGGCCCTGCAGCTCACAATGGCTTACGCGGCCGTTGCCAACGGCGGCAACCTGATGAAACCGAGACTCGTAAGAGCCATCATAGACGAAAACGGAAAAGTGAAGAAGAAGTACCCGGCAAAGACTGTGAGAAGGGTCATCGGCAAAGAGACAACCGTGGAGATGACCGAGCTGCTGGAGTCGGTGGTGCAGGGAGGCACCGGCACTCTGGCCTCGATACCCGGCATCCGCGTCGCGGGGAAGACAGGGACTGGTCAGAAGGCCGCGCGAGGCGGATACATTGCCGGAAAGCACACCTCAGTCTTTGCCGGGTTTATACCCGCCGGGAATCCCAGGTACGTATGCGTGGTCATCATCGACGAACCCTCCGGCGCCTGCCACTATGGTGGGTATGTCTGCGGACCGGTGTTCAAGGATGTCCTGGCTCAGATCTTCAGGGATGACAAGAGCATAGTCCCCTCGGTCTGCCCGAGGGTGGCGCACTGCAACGAAAGCCTGTTTCCTCCCGTCGATGCCATGGTCTCCTCGGCAGCCGCTGTTCCGGGGCCGGGCGACGATGGCGGGATCCAGATTGCGTGTCCGCCGGTCACCGGCTTGACCCTCCGCGAGGCCGCGGAGGTCCTGGAAGCAGCCGGCTTCGCCTGGAGAGCGAAGGGATCGGGAACCGTGGTCGCCCAGGATCCGCTCGCGCGGGCAAGACTGCAGGGCCGGAGAATCTGTCACCTCACGCTTGGCGGGGGGCGATGATGAGGCTTGGCAGTATCCTCGCCCCCAACGAAGCGCGCGAACTCATCGGCGAGGCGGATGCAGTGATCACCGGGATAACCTCCGATTCCCGCAAGGCAGGCAAGGGCAGCCTCTTCGCCTGCATCAGCGGAGCGCACGTCGACGGTCACGACTATGCCGGTCAGGCGGCGAAGCAAGGAGCTTCGGTGATCCTCGCCGAGCGGCGCGTCACCACCGATTCTCCCGTAACCCAGGTCATCGTCGAGGACGTCAGGGCTGCCCTCGCGCTCGTGGCCTCACGCTTCTACGGGAAGCCGTCACGTGAACTCAAGGTCACAGGCATTACCGGTACCAACGGGAAAACGACCACGGTCTACATCATCCGCTCGATCATAGAAGCCTGGGGGAAACCGGTCGGCGTGCTGGGCACGCTTGGACATTGGGTCGGCGATTCGCTTCGGCAGGACCGGTTCACCACGCCTGAGGCTACCGAACTTCACAAGTACATGAGGACGATGCTTGACCAGGGTCTCGAGTATTGCGTCATGGAGGTATCGTCCCACTCGATCGCGCAGCGCAGGGTCGATCACGTCGACTTCGATGTGGTCGCCTTCACCAATCTGAGCCGTGACCATCTCGACTTTCATCGTGATCTTGAAGAGTACGCCCGGACCAAGATGGAGCTCTTCGCCGGTGCGGAGGGTGGCTCTGATGGGGAAGACCATTGTGGGACGGGGGGTCATCATTTCGGCAGCGGCCGCAAGGCGGCGGTCAATGTGGGGGATCCCACCGGCAGACGGATCGTGAGGACCACGCCGCTTGATTGTCTCACCTATTCGATCGGTGGTGAGGCCGACATCACGGGAGAGATCGAGGATCTCGGTTGGGATGGCACCACGCTTAAAGTGAGCCACCTGGGCGAGACCAGGTCCCTGCATACAACGCTTAAAGGCAATATGAATGCCGAGAACATCTTGAGCGCCTATGCCGTCGCGATCCTTCTCGGTATCGGACATGACGCCATCGCGGCCGGTATCGAGGCCGTACATGGCGTGCCGGGCAGGATGGAGGCAATCCCCGGCCCTGAAAGGCTGGCAATAGTCGATTACGCACATACGCCCGACGCGCTTCGCCGGCTCTTAAGCGATGTCCGGCAGATCTCGAGCGGCAGGCTGATCTGCGTGTTCGGATGTGGCGGCGACAGGGACCACGGCAAGCGGCCGCAGATGGGCAGGATCGCGGGTGAGATGGCCGATGTCACCATCGTGACCTCCGATAACCCCAGGACTGAGGACCCGCTCAAGATAATCGAGGACATCGTGCGTGGCCTGCCGGGGGGCGCGGTCCACGAAGTGATACCCGAAAGAGAAGAGGCGATCACCCGGGCGGTCGCTTTAAGCAGCCGTGGCGACATCATCGTGGTCGCCGGCAAGGGACATGAAGACTATCAGATCATCGGCAGCAACCGCAGGAGTTTTGACGACCGCGAAGCTGTCAGGAAGGCATTCGGGGCAATTGCCGATGCGAGAGCTTAGCATCATGGAGATCGCAAACATAATCGGTGGCAGCATTGTCTCCGGCCATCCCGCAGGCGGGGGGAGTTTCACGGGCGGGTACGCCTTCGACAGCAGGCTGCTTGAGCCCGGCGACCTGTTCTTCGCCCTCAAGGGTGATGCCCGCGATGGGCGCGAGTTCGTTCGGGACGCCCGGACCAGGGGAGCCGCAGCCGCGGTCGTATCCGAGGCGGTTGACGGCCTTCCGGCTGATTTCATTCAGATAACCGTTGATTCTCCGCTCTCTGCCCTTCAGCGGCTTGCCGTCCATGCCAGGGACAGTATCCAGGTACCGGTAATAGTCATCAGTGGTTCGAACGGAAAGACTACCACCAAGGAAATGCTCGCGCACATCCTCTCCGGAGCGATGACTGTGTTCAAGAGCCCGGGCAACTTCAACAACCATATCGGGGTGCCGCTTGCCATCCTCGGAGCGGGAGAAGAAAGCGAAGTGCTGGTGATGGAGCTGGGCAGCAACCACCGCGGCGAGATAGCCAGGCTCACTCAGATCGCTCGGCCGCATATCGGTGTGCTGACCAATGTGGGCCGTGCGCATATCGGATTCTTCGGTTCGGTGGAGGAGATCGCCAGCGAGAAGAGCGATGTCCTGCGCCACCTGGAACCCGGCGGTACCGGTGTCGTGAACGCGGATGACCGCGTACTCGGGGACGTTCTTACAGATATCGATGCCGACCTCGTCACGTTCGCGGTTGAAGGAGAAGCGATGTTCCGTGCCGCCGGAGTGAGGCAGCTCGGCGGCGGCAGCACCTTCACCGTGGCCGGGCACGAGGTGACGATCAAGGCTCCCGGTCTTCACAATGTCTACAATGCGCTGGCCGCGATCGCGGCGGCAAGCCTGCTTGAGATCGAGGTGGCAGATGCGGCCGAAGCCCTTGGGTCCTTTGAGCCCGTGAGGGTGAAGATCTCATCGGCCTCCTCAATAACCATCGTGGATGATTCATACAATGCCAATCCCGACTCGGTACGTGCCGCAGCGGACATTCTCTCCTCTACGGCGGCCCTGCGGAGGATCTTTATCCTGGGTGAGATGTTGGAGCTGGGAAGCGAGTCGGAGCAATTGCACCGGGAGGTCGGGTCAATGCTGGTGGCCTCGGGCACCGATATCCTGATCGGGATCGCCGGCCGGACCCGGAGCACCATCGAGGAAGCGGTCTCCTCAGGAATGGACCCCGGCTCGGCGCTCTTCTTCGAGACCAAGGCCGATGCCAAAGGCTACATCGGTGACATTGTGCGGGAGGGGGATGTCATCCTCGTCAAGGGGTCGAGGCTGGCAGGACTCGAAGAGATATGTGAATTCCTCAAGTCGACAGTCGAGGGGAGGGCCTGAGTTGTTCTATAACCTGCTGTATCCCCTTAGAGAGTATGTATCGATATTCAACCTCTTCAAATACATAACCTTCAGGACCTCTTCGGCAACTATCACGTCGCTGCTCATATGTTTCGTTTTCGGCCCCATACTGATTCGGTGGCTCAGGAAGCGTCGGATCCTCAACGGTATCCGCGAGGATGCCCCGGAGCGTCACGCCGGCAAGAAGGGCACGCCCACCATGGGCGGCATAATGATTCTCGTGGCCGTGGTGGTTCCCACGCTGCTCTGGGCGGATCTGACCAACAGGTATGTCCTGATATGCCTGGTGAGCATATGCTGGCTCGGTGCCAAGGGGCTCATAGATGACTATATCAGGATCGTGAAGCATAAATACGCCGGACTCGTCGGGCGTTACAAGATAGCCGGCCAGGCCCTGCTCGTCCTGTCGATAGGGACCGTGCTCGTCGCGTTTCCGGAAGACCCCTTGATGGCCACCAGAATCACGGTTCCCTTCTTCAAGAACGTCTACCCCGATCTGGGGCTTCTGTATATACCGGTTGTGATCATCGTGATCACCGGCGCGTCCAATGCGGTGAACCTGGCCGACGGCCTCGACGGCCTGGCCATAGGCATGTTTGTCTCAGCGGCGGCGGCCTTCGCGGGACTCACATATTTCACGGGTCATGCGACCTTCTCGAGTTACCTGAACATACTCCACCTGTCGCATGCCGGGGAACTGACCATATTCTGCGGCTCCTTGGTGGGGGCCTCGCTCGGGTTCCTGTGGTTCAATGCGCACCCGGCGCAAGTCTTCATGGGAGACACAGGCTCCCTTGCCCTCGGCGGCGCCCTGGCCACCATCGCCGTGCTGATTAAGCAGGAGATCCTGCTGGCGATCGTCGGGGGGATATTCGTGCTTGAAGCCCTCTCGGTGATAATCCAGGTACTTTCATACAGGCTGACGGGGAAGAAGGTTTTCAAGATGGCCCCGCTGCATCACCATTTCGAGCTCATGAACTGGCCCGAATCCAGGCTGGTTACCCGGTTCTGGATAGTATCGGCGCTTCTGGCGCTCCTTACCCTTAGCACACTCAAGTTGAGATGATGATCGGAGTCATGGATAAGCATAAGGCGTTTTCTCGAGAGGAACTCAAGGAGATGACCGTTCTGGTTGTCGGCCTGGCGCGCAGCGGCGTGGCAGCCTCCGAGGTGTTGTTGGACCTGGGCGCAAAGGTCAGGGTGACCGACGCCCGCCCCGACCCGCTCCCCGGGGGAGTGGTGGCGCGGCTTAAGCGGCGTGGCGCTCATATGGAGATCGGGAAGAACTCGGTCGATTTCGCCCGCGGCTGTGATGCCCTCGTTGTGAGTCCCGGGGTTCCCCTGGACAATGAGGTCATCCGTTGGGCATACGGCGAGGGCAAGACCGTGATGAGCGAGATCGAGCTTGCCTATTGCCTGAGCGACGCCAGGTTCGTAGCGGTCACCGGAACCAATGGAAAGAGCACCACGGTGAGCCTCCTGGGGACAATCCTCTCCGGTGGGACCGACAAGGTGAAGGTCGGCGGCAACATAGGCTATCCGGTCTCGCCGATGGCCCGGGGCCTGGGAGAAGACTGGATCGTGGTGGTCGAGGTCTCGAGTTTTCAGCTCGATACCTGCATAAGCTTCCGCCCCGAAGTGTCGGTGCTTCTCAATATCACCCCCGACCATCTCAACCGGTACCCATCTTACGAGGCTTATGTGGAGAGCAAGGCGCGGCTGTTTGCCAACCAGGGTCCGGATGATGTCGCGATCATCAACCTGGACGATCCGGACAGCATCAGGGCCTCGAGCGATGTGAAATGCAAAAAGCTGTTCTACAGCATAAGAGAAGAAGTCGATGAAGGTGCTTTCGTGAAAGGTGAAAAGGTAGTCGTCAGGGTAGGCGGTACAGCTCTAGAGGTGTTCCTCACAGACGACCTGAGGATAAAAGGCCCGCATAACCTTGCCAACAGTCTTGCTGCCTCTCTGGCGGCTACCATCCTGGGATTCTCTCCCGAGGCCATCCGGCGGGGAGTGAGGGAGTTCCCCGGACTCGAGCACCGTTTCGAATATGTGGACAAGGTGGAAGGAATCGAGTTCATCAACGATTCAAAAGCAACCAACCCCGAATCGATGGTGAGCGCCCTTGAGGCCGCCGAGCCTCCCGTTGTGCTGATCGCAGGGGGTAAAGACAAAGGGGGAGACTTCTCAGTCGTATCCTCGCTGATCGCCGAGAAGGTGCATGCCATCTTTGCGATCGGAGAGGCACAAGAGAAGTTGCATGACGTGTTCTCACCGCTGGTGAGTGTCATGCCAGCTGACACATTGGAGGAAGCCCTCCGGAGAAGCTTCGAGAGCTGTCCCAGGCCGGGAAGGATCTTGCTTGCCCCCGGCTGCGCCAGCTTCGACATGTTCATCGATTTCGAGCATAGGGGGCGGGAGTTCAAAAAGGCAGTCCGTAAGCTTAAGGAAGAGCGTGAGGCAACCGGACATGAATAGTTATGGACCGGACAAGACCCTGATCTTCGTGGTTCTGGCGCTGATGCTGACAGGCCTGGTGATGGTCTACAGCTCCAGCTACCGGATCGCCATCGAGACTACAAGAGCGCACGACGCCAGTTTCTTCTTGAGGAATCACCTCCTCAGGGTGATGCTGGGCCTGATCCTCATGTATGTCTTCACGAAGGCCGGGGAGAGTCCGCTGCGGGCAATGGCCAAGCCGCTCATGATTCTCTCGATCGGTCTTCTCTTTCTTACCGTCGTGCCCAATCCGTTGAGGTCCTGCGTGCGTGGCTCGTGTCGTTGGCTCAGGATGGGTCCGTTCTCTTTTCAGCCGTCCGAGCTCGCAAAGATCGCCCTGATCCTCTATGTTGCTGATTTCGCTACGCGCAAGGGTGAGAAAATGAAGGACTTCGCCAGAGGCTTTGTCCCTGCATTCGCCGTAATCGGGGTGGCAGCCACCGTGACAGCCCTGGAACCCAATGTTGGCACGGCCGGTATGTTGCTCCTGATCGGCTCGATCGTTCTTTTTGCCAGTGGCGCGAGAATAGTGCATCTGGCAGCCGGTCTGGGCGGAAGCGCAGGGTTGATCCTGTTGATCATGCGCCTGACCGGCTACAACTGGGCAAGGTTCGGGCCGACCGCGGACATCTCGCCCCGGGGCATAGGTTACCAGCTATGGCAGTCCCTGATTGCGATCGGCGCGGGTGGACTGAAGGGAGTCGGCATAGGCATGAGCAACCAGAAGTACCTGTTCGTGCCGGACGCGCATACGGATTTCGTGTTTGCGATCATGGCGGAGGAGATCGGTTTCCTGGGTCTCTTAGGCATCATTGGATTGTTCTTCATCTTCGTCTGGCGCGGACTCAGGGTGGCCAAGAGAGCCCAGACAGGTTTCTCGTCCATCCTGGCTGTCGGCATCACCATGTCGGTCGCCGCCTACTTCTGCGCGAATGCCGGCGTTTGCACCGGGCTGCTTCCGACCGCCGGGCTTCCGCTCCCGTTCATGAGTTACGGGGGAACATCATCCATGATCCTGCTTGCATCCTGCGGGATGCTC
>JAUVJV010000246.1 GCA_030592245.1 Candidatus Eiseniibacteriota bacterium | reverse complement strand
GCAAGCACATAATCCCCCGGGGAGGTGTGACGGTCGAGGTAGGCACCAATGACCGTGAAGAACCTGGCCTGGCCCGGAGTGACATGGACCGGCACCCGCTCGAGTCCCAATCTGGTGTCATTGCCAAGGCGTACGGCGATCGATCCCAGGTACTCGGTATCCCCGATGGATATACCCTCTCTGTAGAACCTCTTCATCGTCTCGGTGTCGGTGACCCCTTTGACAATGACGACCGATGCCCACACCAGCAGCGCCGGGATCACGAGTATCAGGCCCAGACGGGCTGCGAACTTAACCCGCCTCCGGGCTTTCCAGCGCCCCTCCAGGCCCGATGACGCGAAGGCCACCATAAGCGTCGCCAGCAGAAGGACATACTGCATGCTCTGGAGCAGATGGCCGAGATCGGAGCGCCAGACACTCTGGTTGAAGGCCAACAGGCCGGCCACCAGGACCACCACGAACGGTGTCATGTTTGCCGTCCAGCGTCTGCCGGCGGCGCGCTTCGCCACCATGATGAGCGCCAGGGCATAGACCGCGAAGGGCAGGTAGAAGAGAAGCCGCACGGGAAGGACGTGGGCGAGGTAGGCGCGATCGAGGCCGCCGACGGCCGTGATTGATGGATATGCCACACGGTTGGTCATATTATCTATCATGCCCTCGCGCGTCATCTTCTGTAACATCGGCCCCAGCGCATCCTGGAAGTGGAAGAAGAGCAGCACCGGGATACCTATGATGGCGATGCCGAGCGCAAGGAAGACCACGCGTGCCGCCACGTCCCTCCACACCCTGCCCTGCCCCCTGTTCGCGAGGGCATCTATCGCCATTCCGATCACGCCGCCGATCACGGCGAAGCCAGCGACGTCCTGCCTGAAAACGGCGCAAATGCCGATCACAATCCCTGTCAGAATCAACTGGCGTGGAGGGCTCCTCAATGACCGGATCATGACATAGAGCGCGAGGAACCCGAGACTTGAGAAGAAGACCTTGTGCCAGGGACCGGGCGCGAGCATGAGCATCATTGGCGCGAGTAGCGCCAGCCAGCTCCCGGCCAGCGCCGCCACGATTGTGAACGCGAGGCTGCACTTCAAGGCCTGGAGAAAGACGAATATGTACCTCTCCACCATGATGTTCTTACCGAACAGGCTGAACGCAGCCGCCACCGCGTAGAAGCGCCCCGGGGCATAGGTGTGGTGAAAGTCCCTGTAGATGAGCTGGCCGTCCATCAACCGCTCCACCCCATCCAGGAGATAGCCCTCGTCATAGGCCAGCCCGTACCCCGCATAGGAAGCGAAGTAAATGAAGGCGGCCGCGAAGACCAGGAGGCCGCCGATCAAGCAGGCGCGCCGCGATATCATGCTGCCGGACCTCCCGGGTCAAGCGAAAGGCGGCGTCCCGAAGTGACCAGTACCCCGATGAAGCCGAGGCCGGCAAGCGAAAGAAGCAGGCCTATGCGGAAGTATAGCGGCGTGTATCTTATCTCGACTGTGTGGCTACCCGGCCCCAGTCTGATCGCCCGAAAAGCGTAGTCCGCCCGGAGCATTTCCTCTTCGGAGCCATCGACGAACGCCCTCCAGCCGGGATAGTAAACCTCGGAAAACACCAGGTAGCACTCCTCCGCGGTCTCGACGCCGAACTCCATACCGTTCGGCCCGTAAGCAAGCGTCTCGACCGACCCATTTACGGACTGACCCACACCCGCCGCGGCATCAGGCCCCACCGCGGCACCAGACCCCGCCTCACCAGGTGTCTCTTCTGAGGCGGCCAGGAGCAGGACTTCGAGAGCGGGATCGAATTCCCCCGTCTTCATATAATCAAGCACCGTCTCATAGGAGTCAAAGAAACGCGGCCGGCCGACCAGGAATGCCCTCGGCAGATGATCCTCGTTCACGAGGGCGGCGGGCTGCCGCCATTTCCCCGTTCGCTCCCCCAAGGTTAAAACGTATTTGACATTCAAAAGGTCCAGGATTCTTGAGTCCAGCGCCTCATCGGCGACCACGGGGCCGATCCTGCGCCGGAGTGCGGCATTGCCGACACCGGTCACGGTAGAGTCCACGGCGCCCAGCACCTCCACATAATGATTGATATTGAGCGCGTCATAGCCGTGGACGTCGTCGAGCGAGAGAATGGTCGCCGTATTGGATGGTATGACGTCCCCCCTGAACTTCACAAACCTCCACTGGCCCTCGTCGGCCTTGAGAGCATCCACCAGGGAGCTCTTGGGCATGATCCTCTCCGCCGGCTGCGTCACCTTGAATCCCATCCCGTTGGGAATGAGATCGAGCATGAGCACTCCCACCACCCCGGCGAAGAGAATACCCTTCCCGAACCTGGGCCAGCGCCTCAGGAGAACCAGCAATGAACTCAAGATCCCAAGCGCGATGAACCAGTAGACCTTGCGCGAGGCGAATTCAATGTATGCCTCCCTGGAGAGATCGCCTCCCACCACGGCGTGAATCAGGCTGAGGCCGGACGCGAATAGCCAGCCGGCCAGCGCGGCCACAAAGGCGAGGAAGCCAAGGCCTGTCAAGAGACTCCTCCTGGAAACGGAATCGGCCCTGAGTTCGTCCAGGCCGTATCCGGCCAGCACCGCCATCGAGACCATGTAAACCACGATCACCCGGTCTATGCGTGAGAAGTTAAAGCCGGGAAGCAGGTGGTAGAATACCTTGAGAAGAGGTGATCCGAAAACCACCAGCAGCGCCAGAACCGAAAGCATGACGAAAGGAATAAGCCTCTTGCGCGGCCTCGCGAGCGCAACGAGCACGAGCAGCAGGGGCAGCACTCCCACGTATCCTGTGGTGCTCACATAGTTCTGTCTGAACGCGGGCTCGGATGGCACCTTCTTCAGGTTGGTGCTCAGGACTCCTATGTCCCGGGGATGCCCCAGTATGTCGGGGACCAGGTACTTGAGGGAAACCATCCGGTGGTGGGCACTGCTCAAGACCATCTCGTAAGGCAGCACTTTTCTGAAGGAGAAGCGACTCAACTCATATGTCGGAAGGAGCTGAAATGCACAAACCAGACAGGCCACGCCCACGGCCAGAAGCACGGCCAACAGGATGACAACCCTCGCACGCCGGGGGCGCCGGGTAAGGAGGGCTAGCCTGATTATTGTGTAGCCTAAGAGGGTGTAGATTATGATAAGCACGAGCTGGGGAAACCCTGCGAGTATGCAGAGTGACACGATCAAGCTCAGGAGCCCCACCCTCCGGAAGCTCGGCCGCTCGATGAGTTGCTCCCCGAAGTAGAGGACCGCGGGCAGCCAGCTGGCGGTCGAGACAAATGTGGGTTGGCCGTACCGGGTTACCATGAATCCGCAGAAGGTATAGGTAAGTGCGGTTACCACCGACGCCGGCGCGGACATCTTGAGTTTCCTTCCAAGAAGGTAGGCGAACACGACGGCTATCAGGAAATGCACATAGATAAAAAGGTCCATCTGGGTGGCGGGATCGAGGGCGTAAAGCGGGATGTTTACCGGATAGAACACCATCGTCTGGAAGGTCGCAAGAAATGGAGTCCCGCAGAACTGGTGGGGGTTCCAGAAAGGGACGGTACCTTCACGAATCATCCTGGTAGCGAAGACCCGCCGGGGATAGTAGGAAAACGTGCAGTCGGACGTTACCGATGGCTCCTCTAAGTCCTCAGGGCTTGCCTCGGTAAGCCAGGGGAACGCATTGGTCAGGCGGAAAGTGACAAGAGTCCGGTCGGTAAAAATCTCCCCGGCAAAGAACGCGGTTACCAGCAGTACGAGAAAGGCAATGGCAAGAAGGTCTTTCCGGGACTGATTCATGTGGTGGTCTTTTTTCTGCCTGCTCCCCAGTAGATCTCAAACCATATCTTAGTGAGCTCCTGCAGCGTGCTGAGAATATGGCTCGGCCGGACGGTGCTTGAGCCTCCCACTCTGGGATAGTGCCTCACACCGATCTCGGTAATCCTGAAGCCATGATACCTGGCTTTCGCAAGGATCTCGGTATCCACGAAGAACTTCTTGGATCTTATCTCGATGACGTCGAAGACCTCACGCCTGAAGAGCTTGAAGGCGCAGTCTATGTCTCTCACCCTCAGCCTGAAGATGGTGCGCGCCAGCAGGTTATAGCACCACGCAAGGAAGAGCCTGCTGAGCGGGTCGAACCGGTAGATCCTGAAACCCACGACGATATCGTAGTCCTCGATCGCGGGCAGCATGTTCTTGACTTCCTTCACGTCAAACTGCAGGTCCGAGTCGGTATAGAAGATCAGCTTGCACTTCGCGCTGGCGAAGCCAGTCTTCAGGGCCTGCGCATAGCCCAGGTTGGTGGGCTGGTGAATCGGACGGACATGGCTGTCCTCCCTCTCGAGCCGGTCTATTATCTCGGCGGTCGAGTCGGAGCTGCCATCATTGACCACGATGACCTCGTAGTCCTCGAGGTCCTGGGTCTCGGCTACCTCAAGAACGCGTTTCACCGCCTCCTCGATGTTGGCCTCTTCATTGTATGCCGGAAGCACAAAAGAGATCGACTTGCGTTCCATGACACTCCTCAGCCTATGTAACCGATTCCCTCAAGTCTTCTTCGTATATCGTCGCTGTCACCGGAGGAAAGCG
>JAUVJV010000137.1 GCA_030592245.1 Candidatus Eiseniibacteriota bacterium | reverse complement strand
GTACCGTGGTTTGGCGCATATGTCAATCCTCGGGCCGATGCGCTGCGATGCCGCAACCGCGAAATTCACAAGTTAGTACCTGACCCCAGGATGGTGAATTTGGATTCGGTGGCGGTCCATTCATATGGCGCAGAGACAGACTCGATTCGGGCGGTGGTGAAGGAGCCGGGTGTGGTCTTACAATCGATGAGGCGGATGAGCCGGTCCACCTCGGCCATGTCATACTGTGACCTTCCCGAGCTCTCGCCAGTCTCCAGAGGATCTTCCACAAGCACCTCAAGTTCCCTCCCAACCAGCTTACCCATCTTAAGCTGGGAGATTTCATCCTGGAGACTCACGATCTCCATGATGCGGTCCTGTACAATCTCCTCGGGCACCCTGTCCGGGAGACCAGCCGCCGGAGTCCCCGGCTGGGGCGAAAAGGCGAAGATCCCCACCATGTCGAACTCATTGTCCTTCAGAAAGCCAATAAGTGCCTCCATGTCTTTCTCGGTCTCACCCGGGAAGCCTAGAAGCAGGCTCGTTCTTAAGGCCACGTCGGGAACAGCCTGTCTCAGGGTACGGATCTTATCCTCGAGCACCTCGGGACGGTCGCCCCTCCCCATGGCCTTCAAGATGCGGGATGATGCATGCTGAATCGGAAGGTCGATGTAGTTACAGATGTTTGCGTGCTCCGCCATCACTCCGGCCACGTCATCATCAAGGTTGTCGGGATTAGAATACGACAACCTTGTCCAGACACCGGGATAGCGCCTGGCCACGCTTGAAAGCAAAACGGCAAGCTCTGACTTGCTCCGGTCCCTGCCGAAGGATGCCGTGTCCTGTCCCGCCAGGACTATCTCTCTCGCTCCCTGCTTCACGAGAAGACCGATCTCTTCCAGAATGCTCGCAATGGAACGGCTCCTCAGCCGGCCTCTCATGTGAGGAATCGAGCAATAAGTGCAGGCATTGTCGCAGCCGTCGCCGATAAGGACCGTGCGCGTCCATGGCGCCGCTGCGGGGCGGATCCTGTCCGGCCGCAGGTCAAGGAGATCGGAGCCGGCGCTTCGTGAGATCCTCTCAAGTGACTTACCGGAGCAGAGTCTCTTGATCAGGTCCGGAACCACTCCCAGACTGGAGTTTCCCACGAAGGCATCGACCTCGGGAAGCGATTGGGAGAGCTCCTCACCATACTTCTCCGGCATGCAGCCAACCAGGATCAGATGGTCCGGGCGGCCGCCACCCGGTGCGCCGAGGTTGAGGATATCATCTATCGATTCCCGCTTGGCATCATCGGTGAAGGCGCATCCGAACACGATTCCCACATCGGCATCAGAGGGCGAGCCGACGATCTTAAAACCGTCCCGCTCAAGCATCCACCCGAGCTTCTCGCGATCGACATTGGCCTTGGGGCAGCCCACAGGGTTGAGATAGGCGGCGTACTTCTTACTCTTCTTCTTCATGCTCCCAAGCTAAAGCTTGCTCGAGAGGTTTTCAAGGTAGCTCTCATCCACGAGGACCTGGCGCGCCTTGCTTCCCTCGAAGGGCCCCACGATTCCGGCCTCTTCAAGGAAGTCCACGAGCCGTGCGGCACGCGAGTAACCCACCTTGAGGCGCCGCTGGAGCAGCGACACCGATCCCTGCTGGTGAGTGATCACGATCCTCGCGGCATCTTCGAAGAGCTCGTCGCGCTTGGCGACCGGCACAAAGTCATGGCGCTCGATCGCCTCGAGTGAGAACGCGGGAGTGGCAAGATGCGACTGGACCTTGAGGAACCCGACCATGCGCTGGGTCTCCTCCGTTGAGACAAAGGCCCCATGCACCCTCAGGGGTTCGGAGGTTCCCGGAGGCAGCAGCAGCATATCACCCTTGCCCAGCAGGCGTTCCGCCCCATTGGCATCGAGGATGGTCCGCGAGTCGGTCTTGGATGCGACCTTGAATGCCATTCGGCACGGGAAGTTGGCCTTGATCACCCCTGTGATCACATCCACCGAAGGCCTCTGGGTAGCCATCACCAGATGAATCCCGACCGCGCGGGCCATCTGCGCAAGCTTGGTGACGGCGGTTTCCAATTCCTGGGGAACCGTAAGCATAAGATCGGCCAGCTCGTCGATCACGACCACGATGTAGGGAAGACCCTCTTCATATGACTGGATATTCCGGACGCCGCGTTTCGCCAGGAGCTGGTACCTGAGATCCATCTCCTCGATGACCCAGCTCAGGGCCTTGATAACCTTCTTGGCCTCGGTCACCACCTCACAGACCAGGTGAGGTATGCCTTCATACTGGTTCATCTCAAGCCGCTTGGGATCGATCAGGAGCAGCTGCACGTCCTGGGGCGAATTTCTGTAGACCAGGCTGGTTATGATGCTATTTATGCAGACGCTCTTGCCCGACCCGGTGGATCCGGCGATGAGGAGATGAGGCATCGTCTCAAGGTCGACGGTATAGGGATTGCCGGCGACGTCCTTGCCGAGCGCCATTTCAAGTTTCGACTTTGACGAAGTGAAGCGCTTGGATGCGAGGATCTCCTTGATTCCGACAACACTCGGGTGCTTGTTGGGAACCTCGATACCTATGGTACCCTTGCCCGGGATCGGCGCAAGGATCCTTAAGCTCCGCGCCTTGAGGGCAAGGGCAAGGTCATCGGCGAGGTTCACGACCTGGTGGACCTTGGTGCAGCTCCCGGGTTCGATCTCGAACCTGGTGATCACCGGTCCTGGATGGATCTCCACTACGCGGGCACTGATGTCGAAGTTCGAGAGCTTCTCTTCCAGATAGGTGGCCAGGTCCTGAAGCTCCTCCTCGGAAGCCGAGGCCTCTATCTTGCTGTCCTCGAAGAGCGTGATGGGCGGGCGCTTGTAAGCTGCCCCTCCTGCCGGAGCGGGAGCGGCCTTCACCGCGGCGAAGTGCCCGGGCGGCGCAAGGCCAAGATGCTGCTGATTTCCAAACACCTTGGGCGGCGCCGGCTTAGGAGGCGGCGTCTCCACGATGGGCCTGGGTTTGTCGCTGGATTTCTCCGCCGGGGAGATCTCCGGTCTCCGCGCCACGGGAGGCCTCTTGGCCACGCGCGGCTTGGGTTTGCCCTCCGGAGCGGTGAAAGCCTCACGAACCCAGTCGAAGAGATATTCCACCCGCTCCTCGATCCAGGCCACGGCGCTGCGAAGACTGTAGCCGGTCGTGAGTATGAAGAAGA
The DNA here is from genome assembly GCA_030592245.1 of Candidatus Eiseniibacteriota bacterium. Lineage (GTDB taxonomy): Bacteria > Arandabacterota > Arandabacteria > Arandabacterales > Arandabacteraceae > JAUVJV01. The sequence goes on along the minus strand of JAUVJV010000137.1, from coordinate 3,312 downwards.
TGGCCATGCCCGCAACAGCGACGATCATGCTGCCTATCGTCCCGAAGACGGTGGCAACCGCGCCCGCCAACCTCGACCCAAGCACTCCCCCGACATTCGAGGAGCTCTCGGCGCCTTCACCCATCAGGTGTTCAGCAAAGGTGGACGCCGTAAGAAACAGCATGAAGACGAAGGCGGAGAACATGAGGGGCCTGAGATAGGGGCCGCCGCGGATGACCTTCCATCCCCAGTAAATGCCCATGATCGGCACTATCCACTTAAGCACGCCCAGGTAAAGGGGAAGAAAATCGATCACCCGATCGCTCAGCTTGTTCATGCTCCCGGGGCCCAGCAGGAAGCCGAGAGCCGCCAGGACGCCGAAGCAGATCAGGATGATACCGAGAATGGAAAGAGACTTCTCCCTGCGTGCGGTCTCCATATATAGAGTCACCTCTTCTTGAAGTTATCCACGGCTGCTCTGAGCCGCGATGCACCCTCCTTCGGGTCAAGACACTTGCGCAGGGCAGATATGACTGCTATGCCATCGGCACCGTGCTCCAGTGGCAGGGCCGCGTTCCTCTCATCGATGCCACCGATGGCGACAATGGGCAACTTAACTTCATGCCTGATTTCTTGAAGTATGTCAAGCGAAATTGGTTCCTGCTCCGGCTTGATGGGTGTACGGAACATGGCTCCGACGCCCAGGTAGTCCGCTCCGGCCCGGGCTGCGGCCCGCGCGGCGGAGACATCCCGCACGCTCGCCCCGATGATCATCCCCGGCCCCGCCAGCCTCCGGGCTGTCCCCACGGGCATGTCCTCTTCCCCGAGATGAACCCCCTGGGCGCCGGTGGCAAGCGCCACATCCACCCGGTCATTCACGATGACCGCTACACCGGTCCCGGCGCAGACCTCGAGTACTCGCCGGGTGAAATCCATGATGCTGCGCGTGGGTTCGGTCTTAAGCCTTACCTGGATAGAGGTGGCCCCACCGGATATGATGTGCTCGGTAAACTCCTCGAGGGGAAGGATGCTCTCCACTCCCCAGTCGAGAATAGCGCAGAGTGAAACATCAAGGCCTGGCACGTCTTCGCTCCAGATCTAGAAGGCAGGACTTCTCAAGATTGTAGACCCGGAACCTGGCCCGTTTGAAGAGGCGGCCGCTGGTGGGTCCCGAGAGCTTCGAGATCTCCTCCAGGACTCTCAAGCCCTCCTCGGCCCTCCGGAAGTTAGTGAGGAGAATCTCCTCGAGGTTCTTCCGCGTGGCCTCGGTCTTCGGCATGGAATCCCGGCCGGGGTCCCTGAAGGTGTCCCTGGCCTTCAAGCCCTTGAAGTGTTTTCTAAGAAGTGTGTCACAATATCTTGATATTAAATGTCTTTCACGCTTGAGCTTCGATGCCAAGGGGCCGTCTTCCCAGGAGAATCGCACCACGTCCTCAACGACACGTAGGGCCTCCCTCGTCCGGTTGGAGTTGGCGTCCAAGATCCTCAGGGATTGCTTATCGAGCATCATGGGGTTCCTGTTTGACGGATGGGCTGTGCCCCGGTCACTTCTTGCGGGGCTTCCTGGGTCTTCCGATCCGCCCCTGCTTGACCAGAGGCAGGATACTCAGACTGTCCACCCTGCTGCATATCTCAAGGTCTCTGGCGAATCCCAGGCCCTCCAGGTATCTGCCGTGCTCACATTCACGCAGAAGCGCGGTGATCGATTCCTCGTTCTGCTTATAAAGGCCCCGGGCGGCCTGGGCGCCATCATTCAATTCGGCTTCCTTATCCTTGCACAGCCTCTCTATGACCATGCCGGCGCAGACCGCATCCTCGAGGGCGAATCTGTTGTTCTTGCCGGCGCATACGATCGTAAGATCCTCATCCTCAAGCTTGGCCGCGTGGTCAACCACCGAGCCCATGTTGACAAAGGAGGTGATCACGATCTCCCTGGCCCCCTCACTCATGCTCACCGCCCTGGTGCCATTGGTGGTGGCCAAGACGAGGGTCTTGCGCTTCACGATCTCGGCCGTGTACTCGGCCGGTGAGTTGCCCAGATCAAACCCGTCGATCCGCTTGCCTTCCCTCTCCCCACCGAGAAGCGTCACATTCCTATCGAGTGAAGCCACAAGGCTGGTCGCCGCCTCAACGCTGGCCACGGGGACAATGCTGCTGCAACCGCGGGAAAGAGCAAAGGCTATGGTCGTGCATGCCCTCAGGACATCGATCACGGCCACGGTCTTGCCCTTGACCGCCGCCTCGGTTATCTCAGCAGGTGTGAAGAGGACTTCGATTCTCATCAGCTCTTACCCTCCGCCGACTCATCCCCTTCCGCAAGATCCTCCCCCTTCGCAAGCTCCTCGACGAAGTGGGTATCGAAATCGCCGGACCTGAACAGATTGCTCCGGACAGCCTTCTGGTGAAATGGAATCGTGGTCTTGACTCCCTCAATGATAAACTCGTCAAGAGCCCCACCCACCCTGGCGATCGCCTGGTCCCTGTCGGGGGCATGCGCCACCAGCTTCGCGATAAGCGAATCATAGTAAGGCGGAATCTGGTACTGGGCATATGCATGGGTATCGACCCGTACACCGGTCCCTCCGGGCATATGGAAAGTCTCTATCCTGCCGGGTGAAGGAGCGAAGTTCCTCGCGGGGTCCTCGGCATTGATCCTGCACTCTATGGCGTGTCCCCGGATCACCACCTCATCCTGCTTGATCCTCATGGGCTCGCCGGCCGCGATCCGGATCTGCTCCTGGACGATATCTGTCCCGGTCACCATCTCGGTGACGCAATGCTCCACCTGGACCCGGGTATTCATCTCTATAAAGTAGAAACTGCCGTGGCAGTCCATCAGGAATTCCACTGTCCCTGCGCTCTCATAGCCCACCGCAAGGGCGCCCCTGATCGCCGTCTCACCGAGGTTCTTTCTGAGCCCTTCATTGACTGCGGGAGAAGGCGATTCCTCGATCAGTTTCTGGTGCTTGCGCTGCACCGAGCAATCACGCTCACCGAGGTAGACACCCATCCCCTCGGCATCACAGAGCACCTGTATCTCGATATGCCTGGGACGTTCGACGAACTTCTCGAGGTAGACCTCGCGGTTCCCGAAGCTGGCTTCCGCCTCGTTGGCAGCGGCCATGAAGGCCTTCTTGAGCTCATCATCCACCAGAGCCAGCCTCATGCCCTTGCCGCCACCTCCGCCCGAGGCTTTTATCATCACGGGATAGCCGATCTCATGGGCAATCTCCATGGCATCTTCGATCTCGCTCACTGCCCCCAGGCTCCCGGGCACCACCGGCACCTTGGCCTTGAGCATCGCCGCCCTGGCTGATGCCTTGTCCCCCATTT
>JAUVJV010000046.1 GCA_030592245.1 Candidatus Eiseniibacteriota bacterium | reverse complement strand
GGTTGCGTGATCGGGAGCTTCCTCAATGTGGTGCGCTACCGGCTTCCCCGGAAGCAGGGTGTCGTTGCCGGAAGATCCAGGTGCCCGGGCTGCGGCCATAAGATCGCGTGGTATGACAATGTCCCGCTCTTAAGATATATCATCCTGCGGGGAACGTGCCGGTCATGTGGGTGGAGAATCCCATTCACCTACTTTGTCATGGAACTGGCAACCGGCGTGGGCTTCCTTCTGATCTGGTGGGCCTTTGAGCCCCTGCAGGCCATAGCCTACTGGATCTTGGCCTCGATCCTGGTCGCGTGTGCCGGGATAGACCATGACCTGGGGCTGATCCCGGACAAGCTGACTGTTCCCGGCCTCATTCTCGGCCTGGTGTTTTCCGTTACCCTCTTAAAGATGGGATCGCCCGGCCCGTCGCTTTTGCATTCCGTGACCGGCATGATCGTGGGTGGTGGAAGCCTCTACCTCGTCTCGATGCTCTACAAGGTCTTCCGGCATCAGGACGGCATGGTAGGTGGCGACGTGATTCTGATGGCCATGGTCGGGGCCTTCATGGGCTATAAGCTCGCGCTTCTCACCATCTTCGTGGCCTCTCTCGCCGGTGCCATCGTCGGCCTCTTCGTTGCGAGGAGATCGGAGAAGGGCATGATGGCGAGTCTTCGCTTCGGTCTCTTCCTGTCTCCGGCTGCCATTGTTGCCCTCCTGTGGGGTAATGATATGCTGGACATCTATCTCCGCATGATCTCGAGCTAGCCGCGGCTACACCCTTCACAGCTGACTCCGGTCTGCCATATCTGTCCATCTATTGCGCTAGCCCCAGTCATTGCGGCGGACCCTGAAGTACGCCTCATTCCGGAGACTTCACGCGCCTTGCATCCGGGGAGTTCTGGTAGGCCCAAATAAAAAAAGGGATTCCCCGGGGCAGGTTCTGGTCTGCGGTTTACCTAGCCCTCGCCGATTCGCCCGGCTTAACAGTTATCCAGCCAGAGCCTCTCGGTTCCCGCCATCAGGGAATCCCACGAAAGACGGGCCCTGTCTCAGGCCCACGGACCCTGTCTCAGGTCCATCCGATCAATATTGCATCCTCTGTGCCATCCGCCGCATAATCCGACTCATGGTGCTAACTACTGGGGTACCAAGTAGTTAGGGTTCACAGAATCCGGGCAGAACGCCGTACGGGGTAGGGAGAGATTGCAGAATGCGAGGTTCTGTTGCATTTTGCGCCTATCCTGAGGGGCATCTGAGCGGGTTTGAGCCAAATTGCTACAGGAGACTCCTTAGACTCCCTCATTTGCTCTTGATTTTCCACCTTGCAAAGTGCATATTAATCCATTAGAATCCAAGCCGCTAAGGTATATGCGGGAGTAGGAGAGTAGAGCCCTCAGGCGTTCGCTCACCACGATGGATTATGATTATTCAGTTGTTTTGATTACATCGCAAGATACCAGGTATGAAAGGGGGGATGACGTAAGCGACGGAATCCTGGCGGTGTTGAGCCTGGGATAGCAGGAGTTCATAAGGAGGTTAGGTTATGCCAGCGAAGAAAACGGGAATCCAGCCGCTTGCAGACCGAGTACTCGTCAAGAGGACTGAAGAGGAGAAGCAGACCAAGGGCGGCATCATTGTTCCGGATACGGCTAAGGAGAAGCCCGTGCAGGGCAAGATCGTAGCGGTTGGGCCGGGCAGGGTGAACGATACCGGGAAGCGGATACCTCTTGAGCTTAAGAAGGGTGACAAGGTTCTGTTCGGCAAGTATTCCGGTACAGAGGTCACGGTTGGTGACCAAGAGTACGTAATCATGCGTGAGGACGATATCCTCGCTGTAATAGGCTAGTTCTTTTCACAGGTAAGTTTTCTGTGTATGTCTGGAGGTGACGTAGATGGCAGCCAAGCAACTTCGTTTTGATGAGGATGCCAGGCGTGCTCTCGAGAGAGGGGTAAACCGGCTCGCGGATACGGTCAAGGTAACCCTCGGCCCGAGAGGAAGGACCGTGGTCCTGGAAAAGAAGTGGGGGGCCCCGACGGTTACCAACGACGGTGTGACCATTGCCAAAGAGATAGACCTGGAGGATCCCTACGAGAACATGGGAGCCCAGATGCTCAAGGAAGTCGCGACCCGGACCAGTGATATCGCTGGTGACGGGACTACGACGGCTACGATTCTTGCACAGGTGATTCTCAGGGAAGGTCTGAAGAACGTCGTTGCCGGCGCGAACCCCATGGAGCTCAAGAGAGGGGTCGAGAAAGCTGTAGAGAAGATAGTCGAGCAGCTTCAGAAGATCTCCAAGCCCGTGAAGAGCGCGAAGGAGATCGCGCAGGTCGGCACGATCTCCGCTCATGGTGACGAGACCATCGGCAAGCTCCTTGCCGATGCGATGGACAAGGTAGGCAGGGAAGGTGTTATCACCGTCGACGAGGCCAAGGGCATGGAAACCACGCTCGATGTCGTCGAGGGAATGCAGTTCGACAGGGGCTATCTGTCCCCGTATTTTATTACCGACGCGGAAAACATGACCGTGGAGCTCGAGGATCCTTATATCCTGATCCATGAGAAGAAGATCAGCATCATGAAGGATCTTCTGCCTCTCCTGGAGAAAATCTCGCGTTCGGGCAAGTCCCTGCTGATCCTCGCCGAGGACGTAGAGGGCGAGGCCCTGGCCACCCTGGTGGTCAACAAGCTGAGAGGCGTCCTGAAGTGTGCCACCGTCAAGGCCCCGGGCTACGGTGACAGGCGGAAGGCCATGCTCGAGGACATCGCGGTCTTGACCGGCGGACGCCTGATCGCCGAAGAGGTCGGCATCAAGCTCGAGAACGTGGAACTTGCGGACCTGGGCAGCGCCAAGCGCGTGATGATCGACAAGGAGAACACCACGATCGTAGGCGGCAAGGGTGCCAAGAAGGACATCGAGGGGAGGATCGCCCAGATCAGGACGGCGATCGAGGATACCACGTCCGACTATGATCGCGAGAAGCTCCAGGAACGGCTGGCCAAGCTGGCCGGTGGAGTGGCAGTGGTCAAGGTCGGCGCCGCGACCGAGGTCGAGATGAAGGCCCGCAAGGCGATGGTCGAGGATGCGCTGCACGCGACCAAGGCCGCCGTCGAAGAGGGCATCGTCCCCGGCGGTGGAGTCGCTCTCTTAAGGGGCATCGGCAGTCTCGATACCCTCAAAGGGCTCACAGGTGATGAGGCCGTGGGTGTTAACATCGTAAGGCGCGCCCTCGAGGAGCCGGCCAGGACGATCGTTGAGAACGCCGGCCTGGAAGGCTCGATCGTGGTAGAGCAGATCAAGGGCAAGAAGAATGCCAACGAGGGTTTTGATGCGGCCGCTTTGAAGTATGTGAACATGATCGAGGCCGGCATCATCGATCCTCTCAAGGTGACCAGATCGGCGCTTCAGAACGCGTCGTCGGTTGCTGCCTTGATGCTCACAACCGAAGCTCTGGTAACAGAGATTCCCGAGAAGGAGAAAGCACCGCCCATGCCTCCGGGAGGAGGCGGCTACGGCGAAGGCATGTACTAGTACGTGCCCCAGGCCTTTGGCTGTGCGATCCAGGCTTTGGAAGCGGGAATTAAGGCTTCGGCCTTAAGAAGTGGATATAGTCCGGGCCGGGGTCCTTCTACCCCGGCCCGTTGTTGATCTTAAGGGGGCGGCATTGCTGTCCGTTCTGATCTTTAAAGAGGTGGTCCAGGCGGTTGAAGCCCACAAAGCATGACCATGACCTGCTGAAATTTCCCGTGGAGCCTTTCGAGGTCGAAGCGGGCCTTAGCGTGAAAGATGCTCTTGAGAAGATGGGACGCACGTCGTTCCAGGCCAGGACGCTTGCGACCGCCGTGGACATATGGGAGAGCATGCTGCGGGATGATGCGACGGTGTTCCTCGGACTTGCCGGCGCGCTCGTCCCGGCCGGGATGCGAAAGCTGGTGGCCTATCTCATAGAGCACCGGTATATCGACTGCCTTGTCTCGACAGGCGCCAATCTCTTTCATGACTGCGTTGAGACCCTGGGGGAAAAACACTTCCGGGGCACTCCCACGGTCGATGACGCTAAACTCAGGGAAGCCAGGGTGGACCGCATCTATGATGTCTTCGCCAGAGAGGACGACTTCATAAGGGTGGGCGACTATATACGCGCCTTCGCGAGCGAGATCGCCGCGGACGGTCCGTATTCCACCCGGGAGTTCCTGTATCTCTTCGGCAAGAAGCTTGGCTCCGGCGCCAAGGAGCAGGGCATCCTCACCACGGCGGCGGAGAAAGGAGTGCCCATCTATTGTCCGGGCCTGAGCGATTCCTCCATAGGGATCGAGCTGGCCGTGGCCTCCATAAAGGGCGCCGATATCCCGATGATAGACATCATAAAGGACGTCGCCGAGACGGCCCGGATTGTTGAGAAGTCCAGGAAGACAGGCGTGATCTATCTCGGTGGCGGCGTGCCCAAGAACTTCATCCAGCAGACGCAGGTTACGCTGACAACCATGGAGATCGAACCTGACGGCCACGACTACGCGGTGCAGGTCATCACGGACCCGCCACACTGGGGTGGCCTGAGTGGTTGCACGCTCGAGGAGGCCCAGTCGTGGGGCAAGGTGGCCCGCGATGCCAAGAAGGTGACGGTCTACTGCGACGTGACCATCGCGCTGCCACTTCTTGTGAGCAGCCTGGTGGACAGATGCGGCGATATTGCCGGCCGAGAGAGGATGTCCTTCTCTACCGGCCCGGTCCTCGAGATGAAGGTCGCCGAATGAACGAGATCGAGTATTCCGGCAAGAGAAACTTCCTGGGACTGCCCGAGGCGTATTGCGCTCCGGAGCTCAGCCATTTCCAGGTGGTGCCGGTTCCCTACGATGTCACGGCTACCTATATGGCCGGCGCCCGGTTCGGGCCACAGGCCCTGATCGATGCCTCGGCTGCCCTGGAGCTCTATGACCACGAGCTCGGGAGCGAACCCGCCAGGGCTGGTGTGGCGACCTTGAGAGAAGTCCCTGTGGATATCGATCCGGCCCGCATGCAGGAGAACATCGGGACCGTCGTCGAGAGTATCCTCTCCAGGGAGAAGATCCCTGTGGTTCTGGGGGGTGAGCACACGGTGAGCCTCGCCGCGGTAAAGGCCCTGGCAAGGCGTGAGAAATTCATGGTCGTCAGCCTGGATGCTCACGCAGACCTTCGCGATACATACCAGGGCAGCCCCTTGAGCCATGCCTGTTTCCTCCGGCGGGCTTCGGAGTGGGCGGACTGCTGCGCCCTGGGGGTAAGGAGCCTCTCAAAGGGTGAGGCCGATTACGCCGCCCGGGCGGGCCTTAAGCTGGTTTATGCCGAGCAGCTTGCCGGGCCCGGCAGGCAGGAGATTAATCTGGACTTCATCCCCGAACATATTTACCTTAGCATAGACTTGGATGTTCTTGATCCGTCAATAATGCCCGCTACCGGAACACCGGAGCCCGGTGGCCTTGACTGGTATACCACGATAGACCTCTTGAAGAGGATCGTTGATGGACGTAAGGTATTGGGGTTCGACGTGGTTGAGCTTTGTCCTCAACCAGGGAATCCCGCTCCGGATTTCACTGCGGCGAAGCTGGTTTACAAACTGATGGGACTTTCTCTCAGTTCGTCTGCAAACCAGGGGGAAGGCAGGATCAGCCATGACAAAGAAGAAACCGAAGAAGCAGGCCGCTCAAGAGAAGAACGCTCGGCTTAGGCATGTTGATCTGGACCCCGATGTCGATGTCGAGGACCAGGTTCCGCTTAATGAGCTGCCGACCCATTTCCCCAACTCGTATGAAGTGGTTGTGGCTGCTGCCCGCCGGGCACGGCAGCTGAACCTCGGCCTCCGTCCCCTCGTCAAGACCGAGATGTACAGGCCGGTAGATGTTGCCCTTGCGGAACTGGTGGCAGGGAAGATCGAGTACAAGGCAGGTGAGTTGGAGATCGAACGGGAACTGGGACCCAAGAAGAAGAAATCCCGCTCCAAGAAATCCTGACCGTTCAAGATCTGCCGCCTGGTTTCAGAGGAAGTGCGGAGCTTTGAAACCATTCTATCGAACCATCGAGCACACCGCCGACATCGGCATAGAGGTTCTGGCCCCCACCCGTAGGGATGTCTTCGTGCGGAGCGGCCTCGCGCTGTGCGACCTGATGTTCGGAGTCGAGTCAGTAGGAAGAGATCTTAAGAGACCCATCAGGGTCGAGGGCGACAATGTGGAAGAGCTTCTTGTTGCCTGGCTCAATGAGCTCCTCTACACTTATGCCGTGGACCGGATGATCTTCTCGGATTTCACCGATGTCAGACTCGAGGAGAACACCTTTTCCGCCACCGGGCTGGGGGAGATGTTCATGCCCGGGAAGCATATTGTCGCGACTGAGATCAAGGCGGCAACCTATCACATGATCTCCGTCGCCCCTGAAGGTGACGGATGGAAAGCGACGGTGATACTCGATGTCTAAGGGTGGGCGAAGGCACGCCGAAGGGCGTGGCAGCGCCGAACCGCTGAAACTCGAGCGCCTCGATGAGTACCGGTGGATGCTTCCCAGGACCGGAGCCATGCGCGTGCCCGGCATGATCTACTCCGACGAGAAGCTTCTCCAGACGGTCAGGATGGACCAGAGTCCGAGGCAGGTTGCCAATGTTGCCCATCTGCCCGGCATCCTCAAGTACTCCCTTGCCATGCCGGACATGCACTGGGGCTACGGGTTCCCCATAGGGGGAGTGGCCGCGACAGATATCGAGACCGGGGTGATCTCGCCGGGTGGTGTGGGCTATGACATAAACTGCGGGTGCCGCCTGATGCGGACCGACCTGGAGCTCGGCGACCTCGAGGGCAAACTCGAGGACCTGGCCAGCAATCTATTCAGCAATATCCCCTGCGGCGTGGGAGGAACGGGGACGATCAAGTTGTCCCGGAGGGAGGAGCTCAGGGTGATGGTCGAGGGCGCCGGCTGGGCGGTCAAGAACGGCTACGGCGAGGAGGAGGACCTCGAGAGGACCGAGGAGCGGGGCGCCATGAGCGGCGCGGACCCGTCCGCCGTGAGCGAGCGCGCCATCTTGAGGGGCAAGGCGCAGCTCGGGACCCTGGGCTCGGGCAATCACTTTCTTGAAATCGATCTCGTTGACGAGATATATGATGAGACGGCCGCCATGGCCTTCGGACTCGTCCGGGGTGCGGTCGCCGTCATGATACACTCGGGTTCCCGGGGCTTCGGTTACCAGGTCTGTGACGATCACCTCCGCACGATGGGAAAGGCCGTCAGCAAGTACGGCCTCAATCTGCCCGACCGGCAGCTGGCCAGCGCGCCTGTCTCATCGCCCGAGGGCGAGGCCTATTTCGCCGCGATGGCCTGCGCTGCGAACTATGCCTGGGCCAATCGCCAGTGCCTGATGCACTGGACCCGCGAAACCATTGAGAGGACCCTGAGGGTCTCGCCTGCGAAACTCAACTTGAGACTGGTGTATGATGTCTGCCATAATATAGCCAAGAAGGAAACCCATGTGGTTGATGGGGAGAAACGCCGGGTCTGCGTCCACCGCAAGGGAGCGACCCGAGCTTTCCCCGCCAACCATCCCGAGCTGCCGGATTGTTACCGGCAGGTGGGGCAGCCGGTGTTGATACCGGGTGACATGGGTACATGCTCCTATGTTCTCGTGGGAGGCGGCAAGGCGATGGAGGAAACTTGGGGAAGTACCTGCCATGGCGCAGGCCGCCTGAGAAGCCGGAGCCAGTCGAGGAGGATGACGGATAGCTCGAAGCTCCTGAAGGAACTCAGGAGCAAAGGCATAGTAATCAGGGCCCGGGGGAAGTCCACGCTTGCGGAGGAAGCCCCGGATGCCTATAAGGATGTCGACAGGGTTGTGAATGTTGTACACGAGGTTGGGATATCGCGGAAGGTGGCTAAGCTCAGGCCCCTGTGTGTGATCAAAGGATAGGAGAGTAGAGTTGCCCAAGACCACCAAGACGACCAAGGCAGGAGCCAGGAAGAAAACGTCGCGCACGAAGACAGTGAAGAAGCCGACGAAGAAGAAGGCAAAGACGGCCGGCAAGAAGACAACGAAGAAAAAGACGCCGCGCAAGTCCACGCCGCGCAAGAAGACAGCAAAGAAAAGGACGCCGCGCAAGTCCGCGCCGCGCAAGAAGGCGCCGACCCGGAAGACGGTGAAGAAGCAGGCCAGGTCGAAGCGGGAGAAGGCCGGGGCGGCGAACAAGAGGCGGACGAAGAAGCGCGAGAAGAGGGCCGACGCAGGGTCTTCCGAGACCGTGCGGCTTCCCGACGAGATCGGGATTATCCCCCTGCGGGATACCGTGATCTTCCCTTACATGATTGCTCCGCTGGTGATAGGCAGGCCCAAGTCTCTTCACCTGGTCGATGAGGCAGCCAACACCGACCGCATGGTCGGGCTTGGCACGCAGATAAAGCCGGATACCGAGGAACCGACGCCTGCGGACCTGCACGGGGTCGGTACCGCCGCCACTATCTTGAAGATGCTTAAGTTCCCGGACGGTAGCACACGTGTGCTTGTCCAGGGAACTTCCCGCATAAAGATCAAGCGCTACGCGCAGCGCGAGCCTTACCTGAGGGCGGAGATAGAGCCGGTGCCCGAAGTGCCGGATACCACCGTGGAGACCCAGGCCCTCCTGAGGAGCGTCTCGGATATCTTCGGCAGGATCGTCGGGCTTTCGCCCCATCTTCCGGATGAGCTTCATGTGGCTGTCATGAACATCGACAATGCGAGCAGGGCGGCCGACCTGATCGCCTCCAACATAAACCTCTCCACCACGGAGAAACAGGAGATCCTGGAGACCTATCAGACCGGGGACCGGCTGCAGAAGCTCATAGGCTTCCTCAACCGCGAGCTCCAGGTGCTCGAGCTGGGAAGCAAGATCCAGTCAGAGGTCAAGACCGAGCTGGATAAGTCCCAGCGTGAGTACTACCTGAGAGAACAGCTCAAGGCCATCCGCCGCGAGCTCGGCGAGGCTGATGAGCGGACCATGGAGATCGAGGAGCTGAGGGAGAAGATAGACTCAGCCAAGATGCCCAAGGATGCGAAGCAGGCAGCTGACCGGGAGCTTGACCGCCTGGGCAAGATGCCGCCGCAGGCCGCGGAGTACACGGTCTCGAGGACCTACCTGGACTGGCTGATAAGCCTGCCCTGGGCCACGGGAACCAAAGACAGCCTGGACGTGGTCAAGGCCAAGGAGATACTGGATGAGGATCACTATGACCTCGACAAGGTGAAGGAACGTATCCTGGAATTCCTGGCCGTGAGGAAGCTCAAGGCGGATACCAAGGGCCCGATCCTCTGCTTCGTCGGGCCTCCGGGCGTCGGAAAGACCTCGCTGGGGAAATCGATTGCCAGGACCCTGGGGCGGAAGTTCACCAGGGTTTCCCTGGGCGGTATCCGCGACGAGGCTGAGATCAGGGGACACCGGAGAACCTATGTCGGCGCGCTTCCGGGCAGGATAATCCAGGGCATCAGGAAGGCCGGATCCTACAATGCCCTCTTCATGCTGGATGAGGTCGACAAGATCGGGGCCGATTTCCGGGGTGACCCGGCCGCGGCTCTCCTGGAGGTTCTCGATCCTGAGCAGAATGCGTTTTTCTCCGACCACTATCTGGAGGTTCCCTTCGATCTGTCCAGGGTGATGTTCATAACTACCGCGAACGTGCTGGTCACCGTGCCGGCGCCACTCCTGGACAGGATGGAGGTCATCGAACTGCCGGGATACACCGACGAGGAGAAGGTCGAAATCGCGCGGAAGTACCTGATTCCGCGTCAGCTCGATGCTCACG
>JAUVJV010000095.1 GCA_030592245.1 Candidatus Eiseniibacteriota bacterium | reverse complement strand
GGATTTACAGTACTATGGATCTTAATGATTCGCCTGGGCAAATTCCAGGATCTTCAAACTGGATGACAATAAGAAACCCACCCACGTATCCGGTGTGCCGCCCGACTACTTCAGCGCGACCGGGCAGCTCTGGGGAAACCCCGTGTATGACTGGGAAGCCTGCAGGGAAACCGGTTATCACTGGTGGCGCCGGAGAATGGGGCATCTCCTCAGCCTCTTTGACATCGTCCGGATCGATCACCTCCGGGGCCTCGTGGCCTACTGGGAGGTCCCCGCCGGAGCCAAGACAGCGGAGAATGGCTGCTGGATGAAGGTTCCCAGCCGGGACCTCTTTGACTCCATGATCAGGGAATTCCCCGAGTTTCCAATCATAGCCGAGGACCTGGGAGTGATAACACCCGAGGTTAAGGAGATCATGGAGCACTTTCGATTTCCGGGAATGAAGGTCCTGCTTTTTGCGTTCGGTGATGATGATCCCAACCAACCCTACCTCCCACACAACTACAAGCGCAACTCCGTTGTCTATACCGGCACCCATGATAATGACACGGCCCGGGGATGGTTCGAGCATATCGCTTCCCCCGAGGACCGGGCCAGAGTGAGCAGGTACATCGGCAGGGAGATAAACGCGGACAATGTGAGCTGGGAGCTCATCCAGCTGGCAATGCAATCCATCGCCGACTTGGCCATCTTCCCCATGCAGGACATCCTGGGCCTGGGCCAGGAGGGGCGCATGAACCTGCCGGGAAGCGAGGACGGCAACTGGCAGTGGCGCATCCATCCCGACCAGCTCCACCCTGACCTTGTCGCTTCGCTTGCCAGGATCACCCGCACCTACTCCCGAATCTAGGCAAATTCACAACCCTGGGGTCAGGTACCGATTCGTGAATTCACAATCCGGGAGCCGACCCCAGTTTTTCCTTCACATGCCTTGCCGGCTCCTATAACATTGCGGCGACTCGATAAGAGCACGAGATGGAAGCGCTTTGGTCTAACACGCGAGGTTGACAAGAGACTATGCGAGTACTCTCTGGCATTCTAACCCTGGTCACAGTCCTGACGCTGGCGGCTCCCTTCTCCTACGGCGGAGAGGCTGACATCTGCTTCTGCCGCGAAGAAGTCTCAATAACGCTTGCCGCTGATGCGATTGTCTTTGAGTCCCTCTACTGCTTCGAGAACAGAAGCTCAGAGCCCTGCGAGCAAAAGATGCACTACGAATTCCCCCTGGACTCGGTGCACCTCTATCCCGACACCATATCAGTCGCATACGGCTTCATGGACTTCGAGTACGAGACCACCGAGAAGGGCATCACTTTCACGGTCGGAATGCCGGGAGCGTCCTGCGCCTCGATACGCGTGGATTATGCCCAGACCTGCCTCGAACCATCCTTCTGCTACACCCCGAAGAGCATCACGGGCTGGAATGATCCTATCGAAGAGGCCGATTTCGAGATCCGGGTTCCATCCGGATTGGAGCTCACGTGGGTTTCCTACACGATGCACGAGGTCTCTGAGGAGGAAGGCATCAAGGTCCACAAGTTCACCTGCAAGAACTGCCTGCCATCAGAGGATCTCTGTCTAAGATGGGAAAGCAGATAGGCTCTCGAACCGGCCGCACCATCACAGGAACGATTCAATGAACCGGTCGGGGGGCAAAGAACGGGCTGGATACAAAACTGGTGGAGCTGACGGGGATCGAACCCGTGACCCCTTGTCTGCCAGACAAGTGCTCTCCCAGCTGAGCTACAGCCCCACCCAACTATCGGAATATAACAGAGCCGCGCGCTATGTCAATACCTAACGGTGCCAACCGATGAACCGCAAATTCACAAATCGGTACCTGACCCCAGGATTGTGAATTCACAAATCGGTACCTGACCCCAGGATTGTGAATTGTCTGTTGTCACCTGCTGCTTGACAGCCGCTCGCCATGGCAATATTATCTCAAGGGTGCCGGAGTGGTGGAACTGGTAGACACAGTGGACTCAAAATCCACCGGGCCTCACAGTCCGTGTCGGTTCGAATCCGACCTTCGGCATACCCTTATAGGAGGCTGACATGTCAAAAGTAGCTGTAGTAAAGACAAAGCCGGAAACGGTGCTTGAGGATATCGGCAAGGCCATGCGGATGGCCGGATACCGCGAGGCCCTCCCGGCGGAGAAGGAAACCGCGCTTAAGATCAACATCTCCTGGCACCACTGGTACCCTGCGGTATCCACAACCCCCTGGCAGCTCGAGGGTGTCATCAAGACGCTCCTGGAGGACGGGTATCCCAAGGAGAAGCTCTACGGAGCCCACAACCGGACGGTCGTGGTCAACTCACACGTGGGCGAGGTCAACAACAAGCACAAGCCGGTGCTTGAGAAGTACGATATCCGGAACATCCACCTCTATGAGGGTGAGGAATGGGTAAGATATGAGCCCAAGGCCAAGATGCTGGTCCTGGATTCCATCTATCCTGAGGGTATCCATATCCCCAAGCGCCTCATCGGTTCCAACATAATCCAACTTCCAACGATCAAAACCCATGTCTTTACCACCATGACCGGCGCCATGAAAAACGCCTTCGGAGGTCTCCTGCACGAGCGGAGGCACTGGACTCATTCGGTGATCCACGAAACCCTGGTCGATCTCTTGAATATCCAGAAGGAGATCCACCCGGGCCTCTTCGCCGTGATGGACGGGACCTTTGCCGGGGACGGCCCCGGACCCAGGTGCATGAGATGGCATGAGAAGGACGTGATCCTGGCATCGAGCGACCAGGTGGCCATAGACGCCACAGCCGCCAAGATGATGGGATTCGATCCCTTGAAGCTCGACTTCATAAGGCTTGCCTATGAGCAGGGCCTGGGAATGGGCGACCCCAGGGAAATCGAGGTCGTTGGGGAGGATATCTCGGGGGTCAACTTCCACTTCGAGGGCGGGGCCAATACCTTTGCGAGCCGGGGCCAGAAGGCCATCTACTGGGGGCCTTTGAAGCCGCTGGAGAAACTGCTCCTGAGGACGGTCATAACCCCGTGGTCTTACGTGGCCTCAAGGCTCTACCACGACCTCTACTGGTGGAACTTCTTTGGGAGGAGACGGGTGACGGAGGCTCTCAAGACCAAGTGGGGCAAGCTCTTCCTCAGTTACTGAGGCTCTCGGATTCCTTGAGCTGCTTTCCCTGAAGATAATAGACCAGCGCGTCCATCCCGAAGAGCACCAGCACCCTGTATTCCTCTTCGAACACGCGCCTCGCATCATCAGGCAGAGAGGACTTAAGCTGCTCCCACATCTCCTGCACTTTCTCCCGGGCATCTCCCCCCTGCTGCTCCTGCTGGAGGGGATAGACCCAGATCCACTCCCTGGCCGCCATGTCATGATAGAGAAAGGGGATCTCCACATAGAATCTGCGGTCACAGGATGGACAGGTAACCAGGTTGAGCTGGCCCCTCAGGATCTTACCCCTTAAGTCCGGCGAGGCGGTAACATTGGCGCTCTGCCAGAGCCAGCCCTTGAAGTGGTGCCCGCATTCACAGGTGATGTCCACATTGCTTCCGGTCGACATTCTTGCCTCCTTGAGGGCCATAGCTTAACCCGGCCGGGCGCTCTGCGCAAGTGTGAGATGGAGAGCGTCGAAACGCCCGGAACATAAGCACCGCAAACGGCTTGACATTGGTCTCCCAATCTGTGAGAATACTTTGGTTACCTTTTGCTATTAACCTAACTGAGGAGGGGGAAATGAGATCCGTAGTGTATATAGTTCTGGCGATGTTTACCTTACTGGTATTCACCGGTTCCGTGCTGGCCACGGAGAGCGATTCCGAAGATAAGGCGGTTGCCGCCGAGGTCAAGGAAGAGACAAAGGAAAAAGCTGTGAAAAACCCAATGGTTGTCTTTCAGACCAATCACGGAGACATCAAGATCGAGCTCTTCGCACAAGACGCTCCCCTGTCGGTAAAGAACTTCCTGATGTATGTCGGGGACGGCTTCTATGACGGGACCATCTTCCACCGTGTTATTAGTGGATTTGTGCTTCAGGCGGGTGGGTTTGAGGAGGACATGGACGAGAGGCCGAAGAAGGCCCCTATCAAGAACGAGGCGACCAACGGTCTCAAGAACAAGCGCGGGACCCTCTCGATGGCAAGAACCAATGACATAAACAGCGGCAGTTCCCACTTCTTCATCAACTTAAGGGACAACACGAACCTGGATCATTCGGGTATGGAGCCGGCGAAATACGGCTACGCGGTTTTCGGCAAGATAGCCGACGATGCCGGCATGAAGGTGGTAGATGAGATAGCCAAGGTGAAGGTCACCACCAAGGGAAGCCACCAGAACGTTCCGGCCGAGCCGGTGATGATCAAGAAGGCCTACATTGTGGGCGAGAAAAAGATTGAGAAGATCGAGAAGATCGAGAAGACAGTAGAGAAGGACACTGAGAAAGAGCTTAAGAAGGATCAGAAGCAGATGAAGGAAGACTAGTATCCGATGATCTTGGGAGGAATGAGATGGCCAAACCTAAGGTAGCGATCTACTGGGCAGCAAGCTGCGGTGGATGTGATATCGCCATACTGGATATCGCCGAGAAGATCCTCGATCTCTCGGCAGCCGTCGACATCGTCTTCTGGCCGGCTGCCATGGATGTTAAGTACAAGGACGTCGAGGCCATGGAAGATGGCGAGATTGACCTGTGTCTCTTCAACGGAAGCGTGAGGACTACCGAGAATGAGCATCTTGCCAGGCTCCTGAGGCAGAAGTCCAAGGTCCTCGTCGCCTACGGCTCTTGCGCCCACGAGGGATGTATCCCCGGCATGGCGAACCAGTATGACAAAGAGCAGATGTGCGCCTATGTATACGAGAATTCGCCCGCGGTGGACAATCCCGACAAGGTCAGGCCCCAGACGACCCACAGGGTGAAGGAGGGCGTACTGACACTCCCAGCCCTGTACGACACGGTGAAGTCGCTTCAGCAGGTTGTCAAGGTGGACTACTTCGCCCCCGGTTGCCCTCCCACCGACGAGCGAACCTGGGAAGTGCTGACAGCGGTTCTTGAGGGTACCCTCCCCGCCGCAGGTTCCGTCGTTGGCGCCGGCACCACGGCGCTTTGCGAGGACTGCCCGAGGGAGCGCAAGGAAAAGAAGGTGAAGAGGTTCTACAGGCCTCACGAGATCGTCACCGACCCCGAGGTGTGTCTCCTGGACCAGGGCGTGATCTGCTGCGGCGTGGTCACAAGAACCGGGTGCGGGGCTCAGTGTCTCAGCGTCAACATGCCCTGCAGGGGTTGTTACGGACCTCCGGAGGGAGTGACCGACCAGGGAGCCAAGCTCATAGCGGTGCTGGGATCTATCATCGATTCCACCGACCCTGAAGAGATAGAGAGGGTATGTGCCACAGTAGTGGATCCACTTGGAACCGGATACAGGTTTGGCCTCGCGAACTCTATCCTGAGGAGGAGTAAGCTGAGATGAAGAGAATCACGATCGATCCGATAACCAGACTCGAAGGTCACGGCAAGATAGAAGTCTTCCTCAATGACAACGGCGAGGTTGAAAACGTCTACTTCCAGGTCCCGGAGCTGAGAGGCTTTGAGCAGTTCTGCGTGGGAAGACCCGTCGAGGAGCTTCCCAGGATAACCACCCGTATCTGCGGCGTGTGTCCCGAGGCCCATCACATGGCCGGCGCCAAGGCCGCGGACGCGGTTTATCACGTGGACCCGCCCCCCACGGCCAAGAAGCTCAGAGAGCTCCTCTACATGGCCTTCTATATCACCGACCACACCACCCACTTCTATATACTGGGCGGCCCCGACTTCGTGATGGGACCCGACGCCCCTGTCGCAGAGCGTAACATCCTCGGCGTTATCGCCAAGGTGGGTGCGGAGATCGGCCTCAAGGTCATACACATGAGAAAGCACTGCCATAACATCATCAAGATGATGGGCGGCAGGAGCATACATCCGGTGTTCGCGCTTCCCGGCGGCGTAAGCAAGGCCATGAACGAAGAGGAGCGGCAGAAGGCAGAAGAGGTCGCCAGGGAAGCCGTGGAGTTCTCGAAGTTCACGTTCCAGCTCTTCGAGGACATCGTGCTTAAGAACTCCGAATACGTGAAGCTGATAACCAGTGACGCTTATGCCCACCAGACCTACAATATGGGCATGGTGGATGAGAATAACCACATCGCCTTCTACGAGGGCAAGGTAAGGGTGACCGACCAGGAAGGCAATGAGTTCGCCAAGTTCGAGGCCAAGGATTACAGGGACCATATCGCTGAACATGTCGAGCCCTACTCCTATCTCAAGTACCCGTATCTTAAGAACGTGGGCTGGAAGGGTTTCGTGGACGGCAAGGACTCAGGCGTCTACAAGGCCACACCGCTTTCCCGGTGCAATGCCGCGGATGGGATGGCCACTCCCCTTGCCCAGGCGGAATACGAGAAGATGTACAAGACCTTGGGCGGAAAGCCGGTGCATGCAACCTTGGCGACCCACTGGGCGAGGATCATCGAGCTCATGTTTGCCTCCGAGCGGATGCTCGAGCTGGCCACGGATCCTGATATCACCAAGGGTTCGCCCCACGGCACCACCAAGGGGATTGAGAGAGCCCTGGCCAAGGAGATAAGGACCATTCCCACGGCAACGCCCGATGAGGGTGTCGCGGTGGTCGAGGCTCCGAGAGGAACCCTGTTCCATCACTACAAGACTGATGAAAACGGTATCGTAACCGAGGTCAATCTCATCGTGGGAACGACCAATAACAATGCTCCAATTTCCATGTCGCTCAAGAAGGCGGCACAGGGTGTCATAACGAAGAACGGGGAGATCACCGAGGGAGCGCTCAACCTGGTTGAGATGGCCTTCAGGGCTTACGATCCCTGCCTGGGATGTGCTACTCATACGCTTCCGGGCCATATGCCGATCGAGATCATTGTCTATGACAAGGACCGGAACGAGATCTCGAGAAGGAGCAGGTTATAGCATAATAGTAAGGGCGATTGCATCGTCCTTAAGCGTGAGCTTCGCTTAGCGCGGGTGGCTCTGGGATAAACCCCGGAGCAACTCGCGCTACTTGCGTTTCAGCAGATCCGGGGCAGAAGTTCTCCGGAGAGCGGACTCAGGATGCGCTGTCCACCGACGGCCGTATTGAGGATGACCGTGCCTGGTTTGTCGGGTGTGGCTTCGCCAATCACCGATGCATCTCTTCCATGGGGATCGTTGCGCATGGCCGCGAGCACCCGCTCGGCATCTTCTGATGGAACAAAGGCCACCAGTTTGCCTTCATTGGCTACATAGAGGGGATCGAACCCGAGCATCTCGCATGCATGCTCTACCTCGGGCTTGACGGGAATAGCCGCCTCATCAATCAGGAGCCCCACACCTGACTTAGCCGCGATCTCATTGAGCGAGGTTGCCAGCCCTCCCCTGGTGGGGTCCCGCATCGCATGAATGGCGCTGCTTGCCCCGAGCATGGCCTCCACGAGCCCGTTAAGCGGGGCGCTGTCGCTCTTTATGT
>JAUVJV010000210.1 GCA_030592245.1 Candidatus Eiseniibacteriota bacterium | reverse complement strand
GTCCTCGAGCATGCCTGGCAAGGCCGATCTTCCCACCGGTATCACACCCATTCCCGGTTTGTGAAAAAGATAATTCCTTTATCCATAAGACCATAGACTTCCGTCCCATGGTTTCCCCACAAAAGTCCCTCTCATTGGCACGAGCAATGCAATTCGTTAGTGAGCGACAACTGAATATCGGACCCAAAAGAAATGGAGTTCCCTGCTTTGTTCGTGTTTAGCCAGGTCGTGGGCTGATCTCCTGGGAAAAACTGAACCTCGAGTTTCACGGATACCTTGCACGCGACATTGTAGTGGGGAACTCCATTTCTTTATTTGTTTCCCCCGGTCTGGTCATGCCCGAACAGGGTCGACCGGTTGTCACCTCACTGCACCAGCCATCGCCTGCATCACTTTTGCCCGCAATCATAATGATTGACACCCTTACACCCCCTCTGGTAAGTTGAGCAGAGCGAAGTGCAGTATTACCTTTCCCGTAGCTAATCTGACCTAAGGAGGGGCCGGAGGTGACCGAGCAGGCCAGCATCACCAGGATAAGTGATGAGGTTGCCAAACGGGTCAAATCACGCCTTTCCGGTAGCAACTCCTCCACCTTCAATCCGAGCGAAAAACTCCTGGTTCCTGTCAGCGTCTCAGGCAGGCATATCCATGTGACGCGAGAGGTCCTGGAGAGCCTCTTCGGGAAGGGCCATGAACTCGGGGTCTACCGGAAACTGAGCCAACCCGGCGAATTCGCGGCCACAGAGCAGGTTACGGTGGTCGGGTCGAGCGGTCGGGCCATCGAAAAGGTGAGGGTGCTGGGGCCGCCGCGCAAGTTCACCCAGGTGGAGCTCTCCCGGAGTGATGGAATGAGGCTGGGGCTTGATCTGCCGGTAAGGCGAACCGGAGATCTCTCAGGCTCTCCGGGGATTACGGTCATTGGTCCCGCCGGAACCGTGGTGTTAAGCCATGGGGCGATCTGTGCCACCAGGCATATCCACATGACGGAGGAGGACGCCCGCACTTTCGGTCTTCGTGACGCCCAGATCGCCAGGGCGAGGTTTGGTGGAGAGCGGGGACTCATCTTTGACAATGTGCTAATACGCGTAAGCGACCGTTTTGCGCTTGACTTCCATCTGGATACTGATGATTCTAATTCCGCCGGGATTGATACCGGCTGCTTCGCTGAGATAATACCATAGCCCAGCTAGGGGGTGATCTGGCTTGTCGGATGCTCTTGGGAAGATCGAGACCAAAGGTTTAGTTGCAGCCGTGGAGGCCGCCGACGCCATGGTCAAGGCTGCAAATGTGACGCTTACCAGGTATGAGAAAACAGGCGGTGGCCTGGTGGCGGTCATTGTGCGCGGCGACGTGGGTGCGGTCAAGGCTGCGGTCGAAGCGGGCGAGCGGGCGGCAAACAAGGTCGGTGAGCTGGTGAGCGCGCTCGTCATCCCCCGGCCCGACGAGCAGCTTGAAGACATTATGCTCAAGTGAACCATACGATAACGATGCCTTTTGAAGGAGGAGGTTGAGTAAATTGGCCGAAGGAGTTGAGGGAATTTACAGGGAGGCCCTGGGGCTGATCGAGACCAGGGGCTTTGTCGCCATGGTTGAGGCATCTGATGCCATGGTCAAGGCCGCTAAGGTTACGCTCGTGCACTATGAGAAGATCGGCGGCGGGTTCATTACGGCGATCATTCGCGGGGATGTTGCCGCCGTCCAGGCCGCTACGGAGGCGGGCAGCGCTGCCGCGAGCAAGGTAGGCGAGCTGGTAAGCGTGCACGTGATCCCTAGACCCCATTCCAACCTTGAGGACGTGCTTCCGATAGGGAAGATGACCAAGGTTAAGAAGTAACGAGGCCTGAGCTCGGAGGCGCCAGTTGATTGTCGGCGAAGTTGTGGGCACTATTGTGGCGACCCGCAAGGAAAAGACGCTCGAGGGACTCAAGTTCCAGATTGTCAAGATCGAGGACATGGACTCTGAGGGCGGAGGGCTCAAACCCACGGGCCGCTATATCATTGCGGTTGATGCCGTGGGCGCCGGTCACGGCGAGACGGTTCTGTGTGCCCAGGGAAGCTCCGCCCGGCTGACGGACAAGACCAAGGACCGTCCCATCGATGCTGTGATCATGGGAATCGTGGATACCATAGAGATCGAGGGCGAGAAGATCTTCGAGAAGTATGCTGGATGAAAGAACCATAAGCGCAATCGTTGAGGAGGTCTTAAGGAAACTTAAAACCGATGGAGTAAGTGTGAGCCCGGCTACTTCCAACGCTGGAAGCGGCGGGGCTTTCGACTCTGTGGACGCAGCAACGGAGGCCGCCCTAAGGGCCCACCTTGGTCTTGTGGACACCTCGATCGAGACGCGCAAGAAGATCATCAAGGCCATGCGGCAGGTCTCCGTCGAACACCTCGAGGAGATCTCCCGGCTGGCCATGGAGGAGACCGGTCTCGGAAGGTATGAGGATAAGCTCAAGAAGAACCTTCTGGCGGCAACGAGCACGCCCGGCATTGAGGACTTAGCATCGGAGGCCATCTCCGGAGATCACGGCATCACGATCGTGGAGCGCGCGCCCTACGGTGTGATCTCGACTATAACACCTTCGACCAACCCGTCCGAGACCGTGATCAATAATGCCATCGGCATGGTTGCGGGCGGGAATGCGGTGGTCTTCAATCCCCACCCGGCGGCCAGGCGCACTACCTTGAGAACTATCGAGCTCCTGAACTCGGCAATAGTCTCCCAGGGCGGGCCTGCCAATGTGCTTACCTGCGTGAGGGAACCATCGATCGAGACGGCCCAGGCCTCGATGAAGCATCCCAAGGTTAGGCTGGTGGTGGTAACCGGAGGAGGAGCCGTTGTCCGGGAGGCCATGAAGTCGGGCAAGAAGGTGATCGCGGCCGGACCGGGCAATCCGCCGGCGGTGGTTGATGAGACCGCCGAGATAGAGACCGCCGCCAGGCACCTCGTGAATGGCGCGTCGCTGGATAACAACATCGTTTGCATCTGTGAGAAAGAGGTGCTTGCGGTCGATAGCATCGTGGATGACTTGAAGCGCGCCATGATAGCCAACGGCGCGGTGGAGATTAAGGGTAACGACGTGGAGAAGCTTAAGGACCTCGTGATCAAGGAAGACAAGGGGCCCTCGCGCCACGCGGTAACCAGGCGCGAGTTTGTGGGAAAAGACGCCGGGCTCCTGCTTTCCGAGATCGGGATCAGGAGCGACCGGGATGCCCGGCTCATTATTTGCGAGACTCCGCCCACCCATCCCTTTGTCTGGACGGAACTCCTGATGCCGGTCCTGCCCATCGTGCGGGTCGGCGATGCCGATGAGGGGATCCTCCTTGCAAAGGATGTCGAGCACGGCTTCGGCCACTCGGCCATGATGCATTCCACGAATATCACCAGGCTTTCCAAGATGGCCAGGTTCATTAACACCACCATCTTCGTTAAAAACGGTCCATGCTATGCGGGGCTGGGTTTCGAGGGAGAGGGCTTCACGAGCTTCACGATCGCAAGCCCCACAGGTGAGGGTCTCACCTCCGCGCGCACGTTCACACGCATGAGGCGCTGCGTGCTGGTAGACTATTTCCGTATCGTTTGAGGTTACGTCAATTGAACGCGGACTTTCCCCGTTCCAGGGATGAAATCATCGCCAGGATTTTCGAGGCCGGCGTCGTGGGCGCGGGCGGGGCAGGGTTTCCCACCCATGTGAAGGCACAGGCGAAGGCCGATGTCGTCATTGCCAATGGCTGTGAGTGTGAACCCCTGCTTCAGTCCGACAGGTATGTCCTGGAATCGATGGCGAAGACCGTGGTGGACGGTCTCCTGGTGATGATGCTTTCAACAGGCGCCACCAAGGGCCGGATCGCCATACGTGACGGCTTCCCCGAGATGTTGGAGACCCTTGAGAAGAGTGTGAAGGGCGCACGGGGTGTGGATGTGGTCACGGTTGCCGACAACTACCCGGCCGGAGACGAGCATATCCTGGTCTATGAAATCACGGGCAGGGTGATTCCCCAGGGTGGCATTCCTCCCGATGTGGGCGTCGTGGTCTCAAACGTAAACACCCTGCTCAATGTGAGGCAGGCCATGGATGGGGTCCCGGTCACTTCGAGGTTTGTCTCCATCTGCGGCGATCTGCCCCGGCCATGCCTGGCCGAGGTGCCGGTGGGGACGAGTGTTTCTGATGTTCTTGCCCTTTCGGGAAACGCGGCGGGTATTGAGAAAAAGGGAGTGCTGCTTTCGGGAGTGATGATGGGGCAGTACTGCGATGATCTCTCGACTCCGATAGATAAGCGCGTGGGGTCGGTGGTGGTCGTCCCCGGTGACAGTGAGCTCCTGGCCAGGAAGTCACTTTCCATAGAGGCGATGATCCGCCGGGCGGCTTCCGTTTGTTGCCAGTGCAGGCTGTGCACCGATCTTTGTCCCAGGCACTTGATGGGACATGCCATAGAGCCCCACAAGGTCATGCGCGCCATATCCTGGGGCAGGTCCTTCATCCCCGACTTAAGTGGCGCGCTCTTCTGCTCGGGCTGCGGCCTCTGCGGAGTCTATGTTTGCCCCATGCTGCTTTCGCCTGATAGAATAAGCTACATGGTACGCGCCGAGATGGGTCAGCGCGGGGTCAGGGCCGAGGGCCAGCCGGAGGCAAGAGTGACACCGGTCCGCGCGGGCAGGCTCGTGCCGCATGAGAGGATCCTGGAGCGCACGGGGCTTAAGCCCTTCGAAAGGGACCTCAAGTTCACTGGTACCCTGAAGCCTGAGTCTGTTAGGATTCCGCTGTCGCAGCACACCGGTAAGCCGGCCAGGCCGGTGGTGAAAGAGGGCGTTGTGGTGGCCGAGGGACAGCTCATAGGTGATGCCGAAGCCGACAGCATAAGCGCCAAGGTGCACGCGAGTATCTCCGGGGTCGTGACCGAGGTAGACGGCTGGGTGAGAATCGAGAGACGATGAGAGAGGATATCGAAGCCATAGGGCTGGTGGAGCTCAACAGCATAGCCTCCGGCATCATGACCTGTGATCAGATGCTCAAGGTGGCGCCCGTGGTATTGATCGCGGCGATG
>JAUVJV010000006.1 GCA_030592245.1 Candidatus Eiseniibacteriota bacterium | reverse complement strand
CGCCGGGCCTGGCGGTGTGAGTGCATTTCAGAAAGCTATCATACGGCGTTACCAGGCCCTCGCCCGGTCAATGGCCGGGGACACAAAGACGGCCGGGAGCCTGGCTGATGAGAGTCTCGATCTCGCCAGGGAAGCCGGGGACTCCGAGGGGCAGGGACAGGCAATTCTGGTAAAGAGCGCGGTCCTCTTGCGAGCCGGACGCGCACGTGAAGCTGCTGAGCAGGCAAGGCTGGCCTCTGCCGCCCTTACGCTCGGCTCCTCACTGTTGTATGCCAACGAGGCCCAGCGCCTGCTTGGCGAGGCTCTTTGCGAGCTGGGCGAGACGGATTCCGGAATAGCGGTCCTGGCTGCCGCGCGGGAAGGGCTTGAGTGCGCGCCGCGATCGCTCCACATGGGCCGGGTGCTCCGGTCTCTGGCACATGCTCACTGGCTGGCCCGTGATTTTGAATCGTTCAACAGGTACCTGCGCAGCTCGCTCGAGATATTCCGTGGGGCGAATGCCAGGTATGATAGCGCCATGGCGATCCTTCTGGGTGGAAAGGTGGCGATCAGGCGAGGGAGCCTGATTCAGGCCCGGCATTACCTGCGCGAGGCGGAGAGGATCTTTGAAGCTCTTTGCATAGATGATCTGAAAACCAAGGCGGGGGATGAGATGAGCAGAATACCGACCGGTGAACATGAGATTAAGGCGGTAGGTTCCTTAAGCAGGATATCCCAGGTCTTGAGTTCCAGCCGTGATCTTACCACTGTGCTCCACCTGGCAATGGATCTTGCCCTGGAGTACCTGGGTGCGGAGCGGGGCGTCTTGATCCTCGCCGATGAGACCACGGGCGAGCTCACCACGTTTGTCGAGCGAGAGATGGACAGGGAGTCCCTCGATGAGGTCATAAACATAAGCGGCTCCATCGTGGAATCCGTAAGATCCACGGGTCTCCCCGTTGTGGCGAGCGACGCCACCCAGGATCCCAGATTCAAGGACAGCCGGAGTGTCCGGATGCATAACATAATGTCGGTGATGTGCATCCCGCTCAAGATGGGAGAGACCCTCTTGGGTGTCATCTATCTCGACAGCCGGGGCGTTCCGGCCGGCTTCTCCGAACTCGAGACGGCATTCGTGGGAGCTTTTGCCAACCAGGTGGCCCTGGCAATATCCACTGCCAGGTTCGTGGGCAGGCTATACGATGATGTGACGGACTTGAGGGTCCGGGCGGGAGAAAGATACAGTTTCGACAGTATCATAGGCCCGGGAAAGAAGATGCAGGAGGTCTTCAGGCAGGTCGACAAGGCGGCCAAGAGCACCATCGGCGTCCTGCTCACGGGTGATAACGGTACGGGCAAGGAACTCGTGGCCGGGCTCCTGCATGAGCTCAGCCCCCGGCGGGACAAGCCGCTGGTTGAGGTGAATTGTGCCGCTATCCAGAGGGATCTCCTCGAGACCGAGCTTTTCGGGATAGAGAAGCGCGTCGCCACGGGCATCTCTCCCCGCTCAGGCTTTTTCGAGCGGGCCGAGGGGGGAACCATCTTCCTCGATGAGGTTGGGGACATGCCGCCCGCCACCCAGCGAAGGGTCCTGAGGGTTCTTCAGGAAAAGGAGTTCGTCCGGGTGGGGGGATCGAAGGTCTTGAAGGCGGACGTGAGAGTCATAAGCGCAACCAACCAGGATCTCAAGGCCATGATCGCCCGGGATGAGTTCCGGAAGGATCTTTACTACAGGCTGAACGGCATGCGCATTCATCTTCCGCCCCTGAGGGAGAGGATTGAAGACCTGCCGTTCCTGGTGGATCACTTCCTCGGCAAGTATGCGGAGCTTAACTCCAAGCCCAGGATGACCGTGCTGCCGGAGGTGATGAGCATCCTGAGACGGTATTCCTGGCCCGGCAATGTGCGCGAGCTCGAGAACTGCGTCGAGCATGCGGTGGTAATAGCCGACGGGCTGGAGATAGCGCCGGAACACCTGCCGGAGGAAGTCCTGGAGAGCCGGCAGACGCCTGTCTCGGTTGTCCACCTGGGTGCTGAAAGCAGCTCGCTTCCCGATGCCACCCGCCTGCTTGAGAAAAGGTATATCTTAAGAGCTCTGGAGGATGCCGAATGGGTTCAGACGGCTGCGGCAAGGGCGCTGGGCATTCACGAGAGCACGCTACGCAAGAAGATGAAGCAGCTCTGCATCGCGAAAGAGCAGAAGACCGCGTAGACTTGATGGGCCGGCATCGGGTTGGCACGCTTCGGCAGACAGGGGACAGCGCCCTTTGGACCGTTGCCCTTTGGACCGTCGCCCGCCGCGGGAATTGCCCCTACCGGAACATGGACTTGATGGAGGGGACTTGATACAGGGGACAGCGCCCTATGGACCGGCGCCCGCCGCAGGAATTGCCCTCATTTGAACATGGTCTTGATAGCGCCCCAGGTGGTTGGCACGGTAGCCGTGGGGCCGCCGCCGCAGGGAGGGTCATCGCCCTGAGCACCGCATATGCCGCAGGCGAACTGCCACTCTGTCGTGATTGTCCTCCCGTCACAGGTCACGATCTGCGGGTTTCCGCCTCCGGTACTTGACATCACCACCTGTCCGGGACTTCTTGAGAACACCTCAGCCCAGCCTGCAATCACCAGCCCGCCCGACCTGCAGGCCGACCATGACTGACTGATTGCATCATGTGGGCGCACTATGTTCCCCACCGTGATATCACTGCAACTCGTGAAGGCCATGTCGCTCCAGTCCTCCGGCCAGATGAGGGTGTAGGAGACGCCCCGGAATTCCGGGATATCGTAAAACACCGGGAACACGTGAACGAATCCGCAACCTGCGATCTCCGTTTCTATGTCCTCACACGTCGCTATCTCAGTGACTGCAGCAGCGCAGGAGCGGTTCTGCCCATATGGAAGGACGTGGAGGCCCCCGACCCGCTCCCAGCCCTTCGCAACGCGAGTGACCTCCTCGGCCTGAACGGGCCGGGTCTCATCACTCACCATCTCGCAAGTGTTCGTGATCAGGGTCCCGTAGTACACGTCGAACGATGTTTCCACCACCAGATCAAGCGTCTCCTCCACTCCCGGGCCGACGCTGCCAAGGTCCCAGGTCACAGCATGATTGCCGGGGTTGTACACGCCGCCTTGAGACGCCGCCTTGAAGGTTACATGGCGTGACAGGATGTCCCGGAGGACGACCCCGTGCAAGGCGGCCTCATTGGCCGTATTACCATAGGATATCGTGTAGCCGATCGAGTCACCTGCGGCCATCCCCCCGCCGCCCAGACCGTCATCCTTGACCAGGTCCATGGGTGCATAAATGTCGGGACAGACGGAGGTGGTCTCAGCCGCGATTGCTATCGGGACTTGATCCTCGTACGCCAGGCACATGTCCACGATGTCTATCTCAGGGAGCGTCTCGACGAGAATGCGCGCCGTAACAGTGACCGAGTCCCCGGTCAGAGGAAGTACATCACCCAGCTGCCACCTGACCTGATGCGTTGAGGATATATACACTCCACCCGCAGTGGCGGATATGAACTTAGTCTCTCCAGGCAGGGTGTTCTTAAGCATGGCATCCCGTATGATTTTGACATTGGATGTATTCTCATACAGGATGGTGTAGGTGAAGTAATGCCCGGCAAGGACACACTCTTCACCCATGCTGTCGTAGACATCCAGATTGAGCACATCAGCGCCCGTACCCAGACAGGGATCACCGCCCTCGGCCCCGCAGACGCCGGCGCTCGTGCTCAAGATCGGCTGGTCAAGCCCCTCGGCGCAATCCAGGACGCTGACCTCTCCGGTCTCCGGGTGTGGAATCAAGGAGACTGCACCGGATTCAGAGGTATATATCCAACCCCAGCCGGGAATCACCGCCGGTCCCATCCGGCAGTCGAACCACACCTGGGAAATGCCATCGCCCGGCCAGGCTATTTCTCCAATATGGAGATCGCTGCAAACAGTGAAAGCGCAGCTCTGGGAGCCGGGCCATTCAAGCCCATACTCAACTCCCTTATACTCGAATACATCATAGAACACGGGAAAGATATCAAAGTCGCCGCAACCGCCGTGTGTGGTGTTGATCTCCGTGCAGACGGCTATGTCGGGCATGCGCGAAGCACAGGTTCTGCCGGCGTCGTAGGACATCACATGGATTGCGACCTTCGAGTTGGGGTTATTGCCCGCCAGGATCAGCCCGGGCAAGAGGACAATGTGCAGGCAAAGCAAGAGAGACAATCGTTTCATGGGTCGCCACCTCCCAAGCAAGCATAACAGAGTCAGGGCGGGAATTCGAGTTCAATCTGCGGTTTCACTGGGGTTAGGAAGAGACAAGGTGACCCCCCTGGGTAGTTGACGTGAAATCCGGGCGCCGGAGGTGGGCCGTTGCGGGAGGAATCGGTCCCTGACCGGGCTCTGTTGTCGCTCGTTTTTCCCCGTATGTTTGTACGATTCGTATAGTCATACGATCGAGCCCTCTGGCGCCCCGAGTTGCGCCGGCATTTATGCATATCATGTTATTTTCTGTATTATCATAGACTTCTGGCGTATCCGTTCAGTAACCCAACCGTCGGACCTGGTCAGAAGTACCTGTGGATCCCCCGGATGAGCATATCGCTCGTATCTTTGTACGAAGAGGATTGACAAATGACTTGAAAGTTTGGATGATCGTATGTTAAGCTTATATAAGCCAGATAGTTACAAGATAGGTTTTATGGTGCCCGGAACGGGCCTTGCATATACAGGGATGACAGTGCGATCGGTTAAGGGGAGGTTAAGGGAGTGGAGGAGGTAATAAGATGTCTTTGAGAATGGGCTTGATCTTGGTCTTGCTGCTTTCGTTCGTGTGTCTGATGCTAGTTGCACCGTGTTTCGCTGATACCACAGGTGATGACGGAGGCCCTGAAAATCCGGGTGATCCGACTGATGAAGTTCCACTGTGTACGCAATCCCTCGATCCAACGGCCGGTCAGTTCAGCGAAGTCTGGATGATCGTGATGGCCATGGCATTCCAGTTGGCGCTCTGACAGTAGAGTTTGACTGAGCCCAGGGGCTGAACTGCCGGCGTTGGTGAGAGGGAGAACAGGACTGTTGTGATAGAGTTCAGTGATGATCCTGCTATGAGGCCGGTAGTTCGCCTTGTGCTCAAGGCGGCTGTCTGCCAGGCCAATGTGTTCCTGGTGGGTGAGAGCGGAGTCGGAAAGGCCTATATCGCCCGGAAGATCCACGAGGGCGCCACGCTTTCACCGGGTCCCTTCAATACTCTCTTCGGCATGCCCGATGAGGATGGAAGGCCGGGGGGCGATGGGCTTGTGGACCATCTCACCGCTCTGGAGCCTGGGGGCGGGACCATCTATGTGAGGGATATCGACCTGCTGGGACTGCGCGGGCAGCGGGAGCTTCTTACTTATCTCGATGCCCGCGAGCGGGGAGCAGGTCCCAGCAACGGGAACCATCCCGCCAGACTCGTTTTCTCAAGTCAGAAAGACCTTCTGCTTGAATCGATGAACGGCAACTATCTGCGCCAGCTTTACCTGCGCGCGTCCGTGATCAAGATCACGGTACCACCCTTGAGGAGCCGGGAGGCTGACATCGTGAGCCTGGCCAGGCATTTCGTGGACCTGTTCTCGAGCCGGGAGCGGAAGGCTATCGGGGGTTTGAGCCACGATGCTGAGTGCCTCCTGAGGAATCTTTCCTGGGAGGGCAATATCCATGAGCTCAAGAACACGATGAACCGGGCGGTCGTGCTGGCCGACAAGGGCCAGGTCCTCAGCGCCGGGATGTTCAAGGGCGCTGTTCAGGAAGTGGCCGGCCGCTATAGGTCCGGGACCGGCCAGTATGGGTGAGGGTGGAGGAAGCATGCAGCCTGATGCCGTCAATGAGCAGGACCACCTGGAGGAGTCTCTCCACTATCTCATGATCAATGTGCTGGTCGATTCTCTGGAAAGCCAGGGCTTTTCCGTGTGCGCGGACCATGTCGGAGGGCTTCGCAAGCAGCCGGCGCCTGTGGGTGGTTTCATCCCCGACATTGAGGCGCGCCGCAAGAATGAGGTGCGCCTGATTGAGGTAAGGACAGAGTCGACCCTGGGCCTGCCCGAGACCCGGGAGCTGCTTGCCGGGTTGGCGGGTAAATGCTCGGGCGAGATCTGTCTCGCCGTGCCGTTTGACTGCATGGATGCCGCGGAGCAGCTGAGGCAGGACCTGGACATCAACTTCACCATCCTGCCCTGCTATCCATTTGTGGGCTATGTTGGTTTGCCCAAGTGATTTGTCTGCCTATCTGGCGCTGATATCGGTAGAACTCTGCCACATTTGTCATATTGGCAGTTCCCACCGATCTTATGGGCGGGCTTAGAGAGCTGATTCGGCCCTCGTAATTTCTTATTATTCAATGGATTCCTCTGTATTTACCACGATCTGATCCCGGTGGCACGCCCATTGCAATTTCATGTGACCGATGTAGTGGAGGTGCATGGGGCGGAGGTGTATGGGATTGAATGGGACTAAACAAAGAGGAAGGTGATTAGAATGGGTAAGATCATAGGAATCGACTTAGGGACCACCAATTCGTGTGTCTCAGTGATGGAAGGCGGGGAGCCGGTAGTCATAGCCAACCAGGAAGGCGTGAGGATTACGCCTTCGGTAGTGGCATTCACAAAGGGCGGCGAGAAGCTGGTGGGGCTCACGGCCAAGCGGCAGGCGATCACGAATCCGCAGAACACCGTCTATTCGATCAAGCGCTTCATGGGAAGAAAGTTCGACGAGGTCGCATCCGAGATAGGCGAGGTCCCTTACCAGGTGGTCAAGGGCCCCAACGGTGACGCGCGGGTCAAGGTGGGGGACAAGGAATACTCTCCGCCTGAGATCGCGGCCATGATTCTTCAGAAGATGAAGCAGACCGCCGAGGACCATCTCGGCGAGAAGATCACCGACGTGGTGGTCACGGTGCCGGCCTATTTCAATGACAGCCAGCGCCAGGCCACCAAGGATGCGGGCAGAATTGCCGGCCTCAATGTGAAGCGGATCATAAACGAGCCCACGGCGGCATCGCTTGCCTATGGGCTGGACAAGAAGAAGGATGAGAAGATCGCGGTCTTCGACCTCGGTGGCGGGACCTTCGATGTTTCTATCCTCGAGATCGGCGACGGCGTCTTCGAGGTGAAGGCGACCAATGGGGACACTCACCTGGGCGGTGACGACTTCGACCAGAAGGTGATCGATTGGCTGGCGGCTGAGTTCAAGAAGGAATACGGCATCGATCTTAAGGCCGATCCCATGGCGCTCCAGCGTCTCAAGGAAGCCGCCGAGCGGGCCAAGTGCGAGCTCTCTACCGCGCTAGAGACCACGATCAACCTGCCGTTCATCACGGCCGATGCAAATGGGCCCAAGCACATGAACATCACGCTCTCGCGCTCGAAACTCGAGCAGCTGGTGGATGATCTGGTGGAGCGTACGATGGGCCCGTGCAAGCAGGCCCTGGCCGATGCGAAGATGTCGCCCGATCAGATCGACGAGGTGATCCTGGTCGGTGGACAGACCAGGATGCCCAAGGTCCAGGAAGTCGTGAAGACCATATTCGGCAAGGAACCCCACAAGGGCGTCAATCCGGATGAGGTCGTCGCCATAGGCGCGGCCATCCAGGGCGGCGTCTTAGCCGGTGAGGTCCGTGACGTATTGTTGCTCGATGTGACTCCGCTTTCTCTCGGTATCGAAACCCTGGGAGGCGTGTTCACCAAGCTCATAGAGAGGAACACCACGATCCCGACCCGCAAGGGCGAGACCTTCTCGACGGCTGCGGACAATCAGCCGGGCGTTGAGGTCCATGTGCTCCAGGGTGAGCGGGAGATGGCGTCCTATAACAAGACTATCGGCAGGTTCCATCTGACCGGACTTCCGCCCGTGCCGCGGGGAGTGCCGCAGATCGAGGTGGCATTCGACATAGACGCCAACGGCATCTTGAATGTTTCCGCCAAGGACCAGGCGACGGGGAAAGAGCAGTCGATCACGATCGAGGCCTCAAGCGGACTCTCTGAGAAGGAAATCGATACGATGGTCCATGACGCCGAGGCCAATGTCGCCGATGATAAGCAGAAGCGGGAGCAGGCGGAGATCAAAAACCGCGCGGACCATATGGTCTACGAGTCCGAGAAGAACCTCAAGGATATGGGGGAGAAGCTCTCGGCGGATGATAAGGCCAAGATCGAAGCCGCAATCGCGAGAGTGAAGGAAGCTCTCAAGGGAGAGGATTTCGACGAGATGAAGTCCTCTACCGAGGCCCTTACCACCGTGTACGGTGAAGCGGCCCAGAAGCTCTATGAGCAGGCCGGAGCCGCCGGAGCCGGAGCGGGAGGAGCCGGAGCTCCCGGAGCGGGAGGAGCCGGACCGGGGCCGCAGGCTGGAGCTGCGGACGGGCAGGGATCTGCCGGCGAGAAGGATGACGCGGTCGATGCCGATTACGAAGTGGTTGACTAATATCGGATTTCTTCGCAGAATAGATTGGTGTTTTAAGGAGCGATCCGATGAATGAATGTCCGACCTGCGGGCGAAAGATGCGCGGCGACGCTTGTCCCTACTGCGACGAAGAGCATCTGGGCAGTGGTGATGTCGAGGCGACACCGGTCTCGGGTGAGTCGATGATCGTTGTCTTTACGAGCGACATCAAGAGACAGGCGGATCACGCGATGAGCCTGCTCGAGTCCGAGGGGATACCCGCGTACATGGGCTCACCCGACAGTGGGATCAACCTGCACAGCGTCGCCGATGACATCGATGCCGAGATAGTGATCATGGTCGAGGAGGAAGACGCCGGGCGGGCCGCCGAGCTGATCCGGGCGGCGGAACACGAGCTCGAGGAGGACGACGACTGACGGGCTTATTTCCTCGGTGATGATTCGAGAAGCAATGGGAGATCTACCCATGAGGCTACGGGTAGATCTCCTTTCCTTGCAGGTTCGAACCTGAACCTCAGGACGCTCTCCATGAGCCTCCGGCCGATCTCACGGTCGGAGAGGCTGTCGGGGAGGATGACTTCTTCGGGTATGCCGCTGGCTCCTACCAGGATCTTAAGATCGACCCGGAGGCTTTTGATTTTGAGGTCTTCCAGGCTCGGCGGTACTATGAGCCGCGGGCGTGCGGGGAAGAAGATGGGCTCGCTGGTTGACGGACCCTGACCGCCTTCGAGGCCGTCTCCGGGTCCGCGCCCCTCTCCGGTGCTCTCCCGGGGTGGAGCGGCCGAAGGTACGCCCGATGGTATCTCCTCGATTTCCTCAAGGTCTTCGAACTCCTCTTCAGGAACCTCCACAAAAGGCCCCGCCGGGATGCGCAGGATCGCGATCGCCACCTCGGCAAAGTCCGGAGTGAGGTCGCGCAAGCTTCCGCTCGAGCTTGGGTGCCCGCGGGGGAAGATGGCCTGGAAGATGTTGGCGGGCAAGAGGAGCAGGATAATGTGAGCTGCCAGAGAGATGGCGACCCACCTGTGGAGATTTCTTCTTGCCCGCTTCCGGCTCACAGCTTGAGCTCCGATGCTATCCTGAGCTGCGTTGCTCCTGCTACGACCTTGCCGCTGGCCTTGTCGGTCACGGTGACAACGATCTCGTAAGTGCCGCTTGAAAGAGGGGAGAGGTCTATGCCGAGCACCTCACGCGCGGTGGGGCCCTCGGTGCGGAGCTCGTAACTGCTCCAGAGAGATGCCACGGTGCCCGAGCCTTCATCGCTCTCTCCTATGAGGTAAGCGAGCATTCTTCTCACGATGCCGGGCTGCTCCACGATCCTGGCGATTTCGTAGCTCACGTCGGCCTCGCCTATGCCGGCATCATCCCTGGTCAGGTTGTAGACGATGAAGCCGAGGTAAGCCTCGCCCCGCCGTAAGAAGACGTGAGAGGGGTTGGGTGGGCCGTCCCTGTCGAACCTGAGCTCCAGGTCGCTCATCTCGAGGGAGTCCCCGAATTGTCTTGCCACGATGCCTCCGCTCGAGAAGCCGATTGCCCCGTTGGCCCTGGACTCGAGCGATACGGCGGCGACCGTCCTGCCAGGCGGTACCTCAACGATCTGGCTGCCGATCAGGGGATACCTGGTCTGGTACATCGCCGAGGAGTCGGCGAAGAGCTCGGCGGAGAATCGCGTGCGGGCGATGTCGCGATAGATGCTGTCCAGGACCGCGATCTCGATATCAAACTCACCTTTCGGCCACTCGAAATCGGGAATGTAGTCGATCCCCCGGGTATCGCAGGCATAGTTTATCTTGACATAGGTACCACCCCGCGGCCCCATCAGGTTGAGCACGTCAAGTACCACACGCATCCTCTTCTTGATCTGCGACTCGTATATCTCGGGTATCTTCTTCTCAAGATATGCATAGGTGTACGCGCTCCAGTCCCGCTCATAGGGGAAGGTGAAGTCACCGTTGAGGAACGTATCCTCGAATTCCAGCACGAAGCCCGGGTATTGCCAGAGCCACCTGGGCTTCTCCATCCTGAGCGACCTCGACCGCGGAGCGAAGTCCATGTCGAAGAATGGATCCATCCTGGCCCGGCTGGAAAGCGGCCTCATGCCGGGGGTTGGGGCGATGGTCTCGTCGCAGAAGACATTGGTGCCGAAGGGATCGTAAAACCAGGAGACGGGCTTGCCGTATCGCAGGAAGACCTCTCCCCGCGAGGTCTCGGACCCGGCGCGTCCCAGCCTCGGGACCGAGAAGTGAAAGTCGGCGAAGGCAACGCGGGACACGTGAATGAGAAACCGCTCGTTTATCTCGTTCGCGAGATTGGGGTTTCGCCTTCGCCAGTAAAGCTCGCCGCGGCGCCTGGTGTCTCCCTCGGGGATTCCCTTGAGCTCCTTAAGCTCTGCCTTGGTGGCTATGAGATCGGGTGAGAGGTACCTCGCCACGCGGACATCGTCCATCTTATCCAGCGCGGCGGTGAACGCCTGATCGGCCCCGGGAAGATCCTTGATATCCATCTTCGCCATTCCAAGCAAGAGAAACGCATCCGCATCCAGGCTGTCTCCGGGCACGGTCTTGAGGACGGCAACCGAGGAATCGGGTTTGCCCAGGTCGTAATAGCAGAGCGCGAGCTGGCGGGCCGCGGCGGGATACGCGGGGTGATCCTGCCCGACTTGCGCCAGGTGGGTCTCCGCGCCTATGAACCACTCCTGCTGCCATACCTCGAAGGCGCGCTCCATATACGCTTTCCCGAGCCGGTAGCGGACATGGCCGTTGCGGCTATCGGTCTCCAAGGCGGTCCGGAGTTCCTCGACACCGTAATTCCAGAAAGTCCCTTCGAAATGGACCTCCGCAAGCAGGCGCCTGAAGTCGGTGTTGTCCGGCTCGATCTTAAGCGCCTGCTTGAGGTACTTAACCGCCTGCGCTCTTCCCTCGGGCGTTCCCGTCCGGAAGTAGATTCCGGCGAGTCTCGCGTGAGGGAGGGCCGAATCGGGATGCGCGCCGATCATGCGCTTGAGTTCCCGCTCGGTGTACGGCTTTTCGGATTCGGTTGGTGAGGGGGGCGTGGAGGAGATGGCGCCGGCGGGCTCAGCATCGGATGTAATATCATCTTCCGGATAGCAGGGCCTTAAGACGGGCGCCACGGAATAGACAAGTGCTGTCGCGAGCAAGATGAGGAGAACCCTCTTCATCGGTATACTCCTTGCTTCGCCTCTCTCTCCAATTATAATAAACCTGTGTAGGAAGACAAGGATGCGAAGTGGGGATAAGGGGAATGAGTCGATGAGAAAGCGGCTGCTGTTTCTTGTTCTCTTCGGCGTGGCCATGGGCTACATGGAAGCGGCGGTGGTGGTCTACTTAAGGGAGATTCTCTACCCCGGGGGGTTCGCCTTTCCCATCAAGCTTATTGCCGGGCGCCTGGCGGCCGTCGAGGTCGCAAGAGAAGCCGCGACCATCGCGATGCTCCTTGCGGTCGCCCTGCTCGCGGAGAAAACCAGGAGAGGCCGCTTCGCATGTTTCATGCTGCTCTTCGGCATCTGGGACATAACCTACTATGTCTTCCTGTGGGTCACCCTGGCCTGGCCGGCGTCGATCCTCGCCTGGGATGTTCTCTTCCTGATCCCTCTCATATGGACGGGCCCGGTGCTGGCGCCCTCTCTTGTCTCGGTGCTGCTCGTAGTGGCGGCCCTTATGTACTTCGCGAGGCGCGATAAGGCCGAACGGGTAAGCATATCAAGGGTGGAATGGGCGGTTGCCATCTCAGGTGGCGTGGTGATCTTCGCCACCTTCGTCCTTAACCACGGTGCGGCCTGCGCCGGTGAGATGCCCCGGTCATACCCCTGGGGACTATTCACCGCAGGAATGGCCATGGCGGTGGTGGTGCTGGCGAGGGTGTGGCGGAGACTTACTTCTTCTTGCTGATCTCGTCTACGGTGCTCTTGAAACGTTCGGCTTCAATCTCCCCATACGTCGCCGTGGTGCGGCCCGTCTTGTACGACTCTCTTTTGCCCACACCGGCTTCATCCTTGTCAAAGACGAAGGGTACGACTGTGGTGGCACAGCACGGCCTGCCATCCCTCACGGCCGGTCTGAATTCGGACTGCCTCAAGGCCGTGATTGCCTGGTTGGCCAGGATGTCATTGGGCGATTCGATTATCTGAACCGCGCCCACAGAGCCATCCTTCAGGACGAGGACCTTGATTCTCACCCTGCCCTCTGCGCCAACCTCACGGGCTATCTCGGGGTACTCCGGACTCACCGCATTGACCAGAACCGGGGGCCGGTCATAGTCAACTATGTCATCGAACTCGGTGATGATGTCGGCGTTCTCTCTGCTTGTTAGGCTCCCGCAGCCGACCAGCATCGCGGTCACGAGTGCGACAACGAGCACGCGTCCCAAAGCCCATCCTCCTCTTGCTTCTCATTCACCGAAGAACTCTTCCAGGTCCATGCCTGGCCATCTGGATCACCATGGGATGTGCTTATCGCTCCTGATAGAGGATTCGGCCATTCGCTGGCGGAACTTGAGGGGAAAACTGTTCTGAAAAGATGGGAAAATGACGGTGAGAAGAGAGCGAAAGCGCGGGGAAATGAAAGAAAAAGACGAGAGGAGAAGAATGGTGCCGAAGGGGGGATTCGAACCCCCACAAGGCTAACCTCACTGCGCCCTGAACGCAGCGCGTCTACCAGTTCCGCCACTTCGGCACACAAACTTAATTCTGTTGATAAACCTATTTTAAACTGGCATCATTGTCAACTAACAATGCAAGGAATGGGGCTATATGGTTGACTTTCACGTTCATTGCGACTACTCGTCCGATGCCAGGGGCTCTGCGGAGGAGTATGCCGCCTTCGCGCTTAAGAGCGGCCTTCGCGCCATGTGCTTTACCACCCATTGCGACCTCGATCCCGTGCGCCGGCACCATGACGGGAAGGTCAGGCTGAGGGGCGAAATCGTCGATGTGACCTCCGACTGGCTGCGGCATTATGTGAACGATGTTCGGGAAGTCTCGGCAAGGTATCGAGACCGGGGGCTCGAGGTCCGCCTGGGTCTTGAGATCGGTTACACGCCGGGCATCGAGCATCTGATAAGCCCTGTCATTGATTCCTTTGACTTCGATTTCATCCTGGCCGGTGTGCACACGCTTGAAGGTGCCGATATCGTATCCTCCACGGAGAGTAAGGAGTATTTCACCGCCCACAGCCCGAGAGAGGTGTGCGGGGCCTATTACAGGGACCTGGGCGAGGCCGTGGCTTCGGGCCTCTTTGACTGCATCGCGCATATCGACATTTACAAGCGCATGGGTTTTGATCACTATGGCGAGGCTTTGAACCGCGCGCATGAGGGCCTGATCGAGCCGGTCCTGGCCGGGATCGCTGAGCGGGGCATATCGCTGGAGATAAACAGCGGGGGCTTCAGGAAAGGACTTCCATCGCCCTTTCCAAGCCTGGATATCCTTGCTCTCGCTCACGAGGCGGGCATCGAGGACATCACCCCGGGTTCGGACTGTCACACGCCGGAAGAGGCAGGCTACAGGATCGGGGAGTGCCTTGAGGTTGCGATGAAGGCCGGATATGATCGTATCGCCGTCTTCGCGGCCAGGGAGAAGAGTCACATCTTAATAGATGACGTCTCAATAGATGATGTCTCAATAGATGATGCCTCGATAGGTGATGCCCGTGGCAAGTGATAAGAGGCGCTCGAGCGACCAGGACATGAACCGATCCAGTGATCGCCCGAGAGAGCGACAGGAAACGCCCGAGAAAAACGTATATGTTAACAGGAGGGCACGGTACGAATACTTCATCCTGAGCACCCTGGAGGCGGGAATAGCCCTGATGGGAAGCGAGGTCAAGTCGGTGAGACAGGGAAAGATCAGCCTGCAGGATTCATACGCTGTGATAGAGGGCGGCGAAGCTTTTATCCTCAATATGCATATCTCCCCCTATGAGATGAGTACCCAGTTTACGCCCCCCCCGAAACGTAAGCGGAAGCTCCTGCTTCATAAGTCAGAGATCAAGCGCCTGATCGGTAAGACCTCCGAGAAGGGTCTTACCCTGGTGCCCATCAGGGTGTACGTGGCGCGCGGCAAGGTCAAGCTGGAGCTTGCCCTCGCCAGGGGGAAGCCCAAGAGGGACAAGCGGCACAAGATCACCGAGCGCGACGCCAGGCGGGAGATGAGAAAAGAAGCGGCCAAGGAGTTATGATCTTATATCTTGACTCGACAGGGAATGTGACGATTAATCCATCAGGAGGATGATAACCAGGAAGATGGCGCAGATGAGAAGGAGCCTGATGAAAACCGGCATACGGATCCTTGCTGTGATGCTCCTGGCCGGCCCCTGTCTAGCTCAGTCGGTCCAGGTTTCCTATTCCGACGGTAGACCGGTTGAGAGTATCGCTGTTTTACAGCATGATGATGTGGTCTATCTGTCTGTTTCCCAGATCGCAAGACTGCTCGGGCTGGAGAAGACGGCCGACCTTGCCACGGATGAAGTGACCCTCAGGAGCGGATCCCATACCTTCAAGCTCCTGATCGGCGGAACCGTGTGGATGCTGGACGGTGAGACGGTCGCCCCGGGTGATGTCGCCTTCCGTGAAGGCGATGAGTTCTTTGTCGAACTGGGCGCTGTCGAGAAGACCCTGGCTCCGGGCCTCGGCACGATGCTCAGATGGGATGAGGCTGGAGGCACCCTGTTTGTGGGGCTTCCCGCACCCAGCATAATAGACATCGACGTGCGCTCCTCGAGAGAGCGTGTGACGGCGACCATAAAGACCATCGGCATGCTCAACTACGAGCTCCTGCCGGCGGTTGACGGGAAAATAGAGATACTCGTGAAGGGCGGAGTATTCTCCAAGCGGCTGGGTTTCGATTCCGAGGGCGGCCTGATCGAGAGCATCCAGGCGAAGCAGGAGACCCACGGTACGCGGATCATTGTCAGCCTCGGCGACGGCGATCCGGGCTACAGGGTGTTTCCCCGGTTCGATCCCCGGGGGATAGTGGTGCTGGTGTGGAAACGCACCTTGACGGACATTCCGGATCCGGAGTTCCGGCCGCCGCGCACGCTTGCCTGGGCCGACAGATTCTCGCCCGCGAGAGTCCCCATCGACCTCATCGTCATAGATCCCGGGCACGGGGGTGACAACCTCGGCAGCGTCGGGCCGTCCGGATACATGGAGAAGGACTTCAATCTGGAGATCTCGAGGAAGCTCCGGGACGCGCTTGAGAGAAAGGGCATCGACGCCATGCTGACCCGCAACGATGACGTCTTTGTCGATCTGGTCACAAGGACCGAGGTCGCCAATTCAGTCGGGGCGGATCTGTTCATCAGTATGCATGCCAATGGCTATGGCGATCCTCAGGCCGGCGGCTTCGAGATCTATTTCCTTTCTCCGGCGATGGATGATCATGCGAGAACGGTTGCGGCCATGGAGAATGCCGGATCCGGGATCGTTCCGGTCTCGGTCGATGATGCAGGGGAGGAGATCGCCTTCATCCTGTGGGACACGGCCCAGAACGAGTTTGTCGTGGAGAGCAGTCACCTGGCACAGCTGATCGATGAAGAGCTGGCCGGGGACCTCAAGATAAAGAACCGGGGAGTGAAGCAGGCCACGTTCGTCGTACTGGCCGGCGTGTATCTTCCGGCGGTCCTGGTGGAGTCGGCTTTCATCACCAACCCGCGAGAGGAAGAACTTCTTGCCGACGACGCGTTTCAGGATACAATAGTGAACGGCATTGTTGAGGCCGTCCTCAGATTCAAGCAACACTACGGAAGGTAGGCAGCGTGAGGAAAGCGGCTACGGTAGCGATTGCGATCATGGTGGTCGTGGTTCTGGGCTGGTACATCCGCGAGCGTGTGTCGGGGCCTTCCGGTCCCGGTGAGACCGGCGAGGTCGAGACCACACGGGAGGTGACCCTGTATTTCGGCTCACACGATGGCGGCTCGCTGGTGGCCGAACACAGGCAGATCGTCTCCTCTCGCAATATCCTGGAAAATCTGCGGCGCGTTCTTGAGGAACTGGTGAGCGGACCCGAAGGAGAGGCGATGGCCTCGCTTCCTGCCTCCGCCAGGCTCCGGGGAGTTTTCATACACGACCGCACTGCATTCATAGATTTCTCGCAGGAGATAGTGAAAGACTTCGCCGGCGGCACAACTGCCGAGTATGTGCTCATATCATCGCTTGTGCAGACGGTATGCGCCAACTTCCCCGAGGTGGACGCGGTTCGCATCCTGGTTGAGGGCGAGGAGGTAAACACCATCGGGGGGCACCTCCTTGTATCCCGGCCCCTGAAGCCCCAGGAGTGGAGGTAGGCGGGTGTCTGAGGAACGTCCCATCTGCATGTTCGATTCAGGTATCGGCGGTCTCACGGTCTTGCGTGCCATCGGGGATCGCCTGCCCGATGAGCGCATCATCTATTTCGGCGACACCGCTCGGCTTCCCTACGGGACCAAGTCGCGCGAGACCATCACCAGGTTCTCACGAGAGATCGTCGAGTTCCTGATGGGCAAGAGGCCCAAGATGATAGTGGTGGCCTGCAATACCGCGAGCGCGTACAGCCTCGGCGATCTTCAGGGCGCCGTGGACATTCCCGTGATCGGGGTGATCGAGCCCGGCGCCAGGGCCGCGGTGAGGGCGACTCGCAACCGGAAGGTCGCCGTCAT
>JAUVJV010000088.1 GCA_030592245.1 Candidatus Eiseniibacteriota bacterium | reverse complement strand
CGCCAGTTGAGCTTGGACAGGGTCGCAAGGCCGCCGACATCACCCCGGATGATCGGGCTCCACTTTGAATCTTCACCCAGCGCCCCGTAATACCTGATCCCGATAAACGGCACATAGAAGGTCTCTCCAAAGCTCATGCTGAACTCATCGGATCCGTCCGCGGTCGCCATGGTTATATCGTGATTGACATAGCGTACACCAAAGATCACGTCCGAAGCCGGCATGCTCTTGTTGAACTGGTATCCGACAAAAAGCTCGTGCTCACCGATTGTCACCGTGTTCGTGACATCAGCCTCGGTTTCGCATTCATACGGTTCAGGAAGAACCATGCACTCGTCCTTGCTGATCTCGGCGAAGCTGAGGTCAAGCCCAAATGCCCAACGGGCCGTCTTCACCTGGATTAAGCCAGCAAATCCGTAATCCCAGTTCTTTGCTATGCGGTCTGTACTCACGTCCACCGGGAACTCCAGGCATTCGTCAAAGGGAGACGATGTGGCCGCGTATCCTGAGTTGTTGATAAGATAGAAGTACGGCGCGATATAGAAGTTCCAGTCATCGAAGTCCTTCTTCGGGCTTAAGGCCTGGCCAAACGCCGGAACCGAGACAAGCATGACAATCAGCACCAATACCAGCACACCTGCTTTCATCGAAGATCCTCCTTTCCAAGGCACATGCATACCACTTTTGAAAGAGCTTGTAGGTATATTGGACGGTAAGCCTGCGGCTGTCAACCATTTTCCTACACTGGATACCCACCTGGATGCGGCCAGGAAATACTGCAAAGCCCCGACGGCCCCCGAGAAGTTGCCCGGGTACCGCGAGGCTAAGAGTGACCCAAAGATGTCTAGTGTGCTCAGATATACTGTCCCGAGTCCAAGGCTACCAGATGTCTGAGATCCCGAACCTGAATTCCAGGTAGGACTGCGCCTCGGTGTCTCCCTTCTTGAAGACATAGTTGTACTTGACATTGAACAGGAAAAAGACAGTCTCGGCCGGTATCATGAAACCGTATTCGGGGCAGAAGCCGAAATGCCAGTTCTGCTCACGAAAGGTATACAGGCCGTACTGGAGTTCGTTTTCGATCCGGTAGAAACCGGCCCCGCCGCCGACATAGTGCATCACCTTGTCACTGTACTTGTTGGGATTCGGATAATAATGCAGCGTAGCGACGATCGGTACGGCATACATCAGGCGGAACTGATTTCCGCT
Source organism: Candidatus Eiseniibacteriota bacterium (assembly GCA_030592245.1). GTDB lineage: Bacteria > Arandabacterota > Arandabacteria > Arandabacterales > Arandabacteraceae > JAUVJV01. The sequence goes on along the minus strand of JAUVJV010000088.1, from coordinate 6,598 downwards.
CGCATGGCCGTTCTCGATCTCCATCAGCCGGTCACCCTTCTCATCGAAGGTGGTCCAGCCGAAGTTGACACCGGCAGACCAATTGGGCTTAAAAAAGCCCCGGCCCTCAACGCTCAGGCCCCGCCAGCTCGCTCTGCCGATGAAGTCACGAGTGTTTCCGAGTGGGGCGGAGACATCATAGGTAATCGCCATGAAACTGTCGGCATAGGCCCCGCTTGCGAGGGCCAGCAATATCGCAATCGCAATCAGGATTTTCATCTCACACCCCCTAGTCCTTCTGCTCTAAGTACCAGGACTGCGAGAAGGCCTGGTTGATACTGTCCTCGATTCGTTTCTCGGTCGCAGCGCGATCGCTCGAGAGAAGCCCGTTGATCGTGGCGGTCCAGAGGATCGGGAAGGTCTCTGTCTCAGCATGGTGATTCTTGAAATCCCAGAGGTCAAAGAAAACGGTGCCTGTCGAGTACGAGTACACGACGGGGGGGTAGTAACCGGGATAACCAGGACCCCAGCCGGGATACCAGGGGTACCAGTACCCTGGCGGGTAATAAGGGTAGTACATGCCGACCCACTTGGTGGTCGTCACTGCAACAGGAACAAAGATGTCGGGGGGGTTCTCCTCCTCCGCCTCCGTGATCCTCGTGTACCCATAAGCGTTCATGTTCGCGGCGACCGTGGTGAGGATGAGCTCGTCGATGTCATCATCGCGCTCGATGGTTGAGGTATCATCGGGATCTGTGATGTACCTGACAGAGTCTGCCAGGTAGTAAGTCTTGAAGGTCTGGTAGTCAACATCCGGATCATAATGGGTCACCACCGTGTCATAGTCCGAAGTGGTGTTGAAGCCCGAATCCGGTGTGCACGACCAGAGCAGGAGCAATGCTCCAATAACCGTGAGTGCCAAGATCAAGGGCTTGGAACGCATGGCTCTTTCCTTTCTTGAGACCTTCATGCTGATCTCCTCCTTTCGTCCGGGACCAAACACATTCCTAGAATCTGAAGATTATACCGGCACCGAGATCGCCCTGTATGAACCAGGAGCTGGCGCCGACGCCGACGGAGCAGCCGCCGCCGCCACACCAGAGTCCGCCGCCCGAGAAACTCATGGGCATCAAGAGCCGGCCATGGGCCCTGAGGCCTATGCGCTCAGAGAACATCACCCTTACGCCGGCGCCCAGAGTCATCGAGAACATCCACTCATCGCTGGGCCTGAAAGTCGTGTCATCGATGGTTATGTCTTCCTTGGCGGCAAACCGCGTGGCTCCAATCAGGAACTCGCCGAATGGCTCGACATCATCATAGTAGAGCTTGTTCATTACCCCGATCTGGTAGTACTCGACAGACATGTCAAACAGGTCTTCCTTGATACGGGTTCCGTATTCGTAAAATTCCGCCTTGCTGTCCTGCCTGTTGTAGAGGATCTCGAGTGCGGTACCCTTATAGGTGTAACTCTCGATATCTATGTTCAGCATGATGCCCCAGTCACTTGAGTTGGCTATATCGAAGTCGCCATCCCAGGTGGTGACCCTGCTGGTCCACACGTAGCTGTAATGTGGCGTGATCTCAAAGCCCTTCCCGGCGAAGGCCGTCGCGGTCAGGATAAGGACGCTGAGCACTAACATGATCACTGCTTTCCGCATCATGCGAGAATACCTCCCTTGGGGGTGAATGTTGCGGTTCGAGCCACGATGCCACACGCGCGCAAAAACCGATTTCATTGTCCCTGTATTATACTGTCTCCGGTGTCCTTGTCAAAGGGAAAGGAAAAAAGGGGACAGACACCTATTTCGCTTGGACAAAATAGGTGTCTGTCCCTCTTCAGAAGCCTCTTCCGAGACTCACCCCGTAAACCCAGTGCCACTCACCGTGGACAAGGTCGCCATGGAACTCGGGGGCAAGCGTCCAGCCCTCAACAGGAAAGCCGTAGGCGAGACCGAGCCGAACAAGAAATTCGTTCTTGTGCTCATGTATCTCAAGGCCCGGCCCGATGATCAGTTTCCAACCTCCCTCCGCGTCTCTGTTAGGATGGGAGAAAACGGGCAGCACGACCACCCATTCCCTTAAATCTCCCGCGATGTACTCCGCAACTATCCCGAAGCCCAGGTAGTCGAGCGGCCTGAATTCATAGTCCAGACCCGAGGTAAAACTGGTTTCGCCGTCGAATGAAGTGGCGCCCAGGAACAGGGCCAGGTGATTCCGGTGAAAATCCCGTTCCCCATGGGATGCTTCACCTTCCTCGGCTGTCGCTGTCTGCAGCGCCATTGCCGCAAGAAGGGCAAACACTGCCAGGAAAAGGCAGATTCTCATACTGAACCTCCGTTTCGACCGATCATTCCGAAAATTCACACGGTTGAGTCTACACTGTAATTGCAGATTCTTCAAAGGTCAATACTCAACCAGGTCATGACCGGCCGTCAGGGGCGCGACTCAGGCGCGGCAGGAGGGTTATTCAAAGCGGATGACATCGGGTTTGGTAATCGCTATGGGATACCATCTGTGGGGATCATGAGTGGAGGTATCGATATACCAGGGGTCGGCGCCCTCGGGTCTTCGCAGAAGGTATCCCACCTGAATGTTGAAAGTGCTGAATACCAGGCTCTCGTTACGTATCCTCACGCCGATTCCGAGGGTACCGTAGAAGTTGTTGTCCTTGATGACCCAGCGGTCCATATTGATGAAGCCAAAATCACCATAGCCATAGACGGCAAACCTGAAGCGATACCAATCCCAGGGCGCGAAGGCCACGGATTCAAGATTGAGGGCAAGGTGTCCCCGGGACAGCCTGGCCCCCGAGAGTCCCCGGATCTGCTCATCGATATCAATGGTCTCATAATACAGGCGGTCTATGCCTACCGTGTAGACCAGCCTCGCCAGCTGCCGGAAGTGGTAACGGCCCCTTGTGGCGAGGTCGGTGAAGTAGAGAGCTTCCGCAGTGAGAACCCCTTCCTCCACGGCCAGGTCGTCGAGGAAGCCCCCATAGCCTGCACGAATGCTGAGATACCCAAATCGTTGCCGGTACTTGCCCAGGCCAATCTCGACTCCCAGGTATGGCCTGCTCTCAAACTCTGCGTCCAACATGCCCGAAGTTATGTGGGCAATGTAGCCGTAGGGAACATCCTCGGTTATTCCGAACGCCCTCAGGAGACTGGTCTTGAGGTAATTCGCCCTCATGAAAGTCAGCCGCCCGAGCCCAAGGCGCCTGTGATGATAAAACTCATTGCTGTCCGGTTTCACCTCAGGACGGTTCATGAACTCATCCCGCCTGTAGCGCAATGCGAACACCACATTTCTACGCTCATCAGGATCGCCGATCACGACTGAGTGCCCGATCCAGGCATCCTCGCGATCGTATTGATAGGGCACATCGACAGTTATGCCATCCTGCTTTTCCCCCCTTGTTGTTCGCACCACACCGACATCCAGGCCCCCGCCCCACCTGGTCTGGGGCGTCAGAAACCTCTTACTGAGGGTCAATTGCAGCCGCTCGATGTCCCAGGTATTCATGTAGAGGATCTGGCCCGATATGAAGGAGCGCCGGATGTTCTCGACGAAGTACCTGATCTCATGTCCGGAGGATGGGTCCTTCCTGTTATCGTAGAAGTACTTGTATGAGATCTCGTGGCCTAGACCCACTACGTTTCGGTTGAAGGGCCTGACATAGAAGCTGTTCACGCTGTTTATCGAGCCACCCAAACCCCAGGGGAAGAGATCCTTGGTCACCACGACCACGTCCACGGTCTGGCTGTCCTCAATGCTCGGCGCGACATAGATCCTGGCATCCTCGATATAAGGGAGTTGCCTGAGGAGCCGCCCATTGTCGGCTATCACGAATGCGTTCAGGGTGTCTCCTTCCGCGAAGCGCAGGTTCTTGCTTAGTACATGGTCGCGGGTGTGGGTATGGAGGCTATTGAGAGTCTTCGAAAATCCCGTCGTTGCAACGAGCAGGGTGTCGTGCACCGACCCTGACCAGGTGTCAACCTTCTTGATCCTGACACTGCGAATGATCATGCCATCAAACGGGATGAACGGCGTCTCGCTCTTTACGACCTCTGTTGAAGGACCGAGCCCGCCGGTGTCTCTCACGATGGCGCCGAAGAGTACCTCTCTCACCCGGCCTTTCTCAGACTGATTCCTGATGGATTCGTAAAGAGCGTCGGATTTCATTTCGGAAGGTGTCTTAACCACGCAATCGGTGCCATGGGGGAGTAGCAGAAGCGTGTCACTTTCCGCAATGAAGGTCGTATCGGGCAGGAGGACTGTGCAACCGGCCTCCACTCTGACGGTGTCGAAGCCCGCAGGCTGCATGGAGGGGACCTGTGAGCGGGCAACGCAGACGAGAAGCAGGACCAGAGCGAGGCTGCAGACCGGTATTATGTGGTGTGTGGGCTTCACCATCACAGTCTTAGAAAGCAAACCCAAGGATGCCCTTGAAGTTCCTGTATTCGAACTCAGCGCCGTCCACGAAGCCGGTACCGTCACCAGAGCGAGTGTCGACGACCGACTGCCTTTTCCTTTGATTGTGTCCCCACGCGTATCCCAGGCCTAAGGTGACCTGGAAGCGATTGTAGCTGAAAGCGGCGCCTCCCAAAATACTATAGATGTCCCAATCCGTGATGGAGAGATTCGTATCCGTACCGTCCTTCCTGGCGGAGAAGTCAGTGGCAAAACCACCATAGATCTGGAATGTTTCCCTGAAGGAGTGCTCCATGCCGATGCCGAAGTTGATGACCGACTTGAGCTCGTGGGTCACCCGGTTGGAGAGGGTGTCACCACCGCTCTGAGCGGGGAAATCGCCGGCGTCCATGACGGTGTACTTATCCACGTGGCTGAACCACTCGGTGCTGAAGTGAACTCGGGTTACCCCGAAGAGGTACGTGGTCCCAAAGCCTATGGAGACAGGCGTGCGGTAGTCGGATTCGATATTGGAGGCATAATCCACCCCCATGAAGGTGTCGTCGGTATCATCGCCGTTCAAATCTATTCCTGTTGCGGTGACATTCACGCCGGAGGCGCCCTCATTGTAGAACTTGATACTTGGGGTGGTAAACGTCAATCCCATGGAGACGTTTGCGAACTTGAAGGTAGCGCCCAGCTTCCACAGCATACGCCAATTGGCATAGTCGTAGTAATTGAGGCTGGAGGCCAGCGCGAGATTCCCGTCATCCTTCAGATTCTGAAGCCGCGACCGAAATGCAGCCTTATGGTAGCGGAATGTCGCATACTGGGTTATGCCCACCCCGAAGTCGGGGCTCAGGCCATATCCCCATGAAATGCCCACCCAGTTCTCGCTGAGATCCTCAGTGGTGACCATGTCCGCCGCCGCGGATTCTGCGTCAGGATAGTCCGGGATGCTGTCGCGGGTTCCCACCCAGCTGCCCATGATCTGGAGGCGTGCGCTCTGCCGGGTGAGGACGGAGTAGCCGAAGCGATGGTCTCCGGCCCAGTTGATCTTGAACATCCCAGCCACGATCGACGGGGCCGGACTCAGGCGGGATGACTTCAGATCGACGTCGGTCCCCCCGACATTCCGGAGCCAGACATTGGGATAATGAAACACCCTGGCGGCCATTACGAGTTCGATGTCCTCGATCAGGGGAAGGGCGCCGGGGTTGTAGTATGTTGCGCTGATGTCAACGATACTACCTATTATGGCGCCGTTTAAGAGCGATGCACGCGTCCCGTAGGTATAGGTCCAGTAGTGGGTGTCCTGTGCTTCCGCCCAGGGTGTGATGGCACATATGAGAAGCAGCAGGATCACCGCTAATGTGCTGCATGTGCGCATCAGTGTGCCGCGTGTGCATATCCCACCGCGCATTTCCATCCCTTATCTGTGGACAACTCGCTCCGCCGGAAACCGGCCGGGTCTCCTATTCGATCAGGGGTACTTCCGACGCGACCTGGAGGTTTATCAGCATCTCGATCTGCTTCATTATCTGAAAGAACCGGGTTACCAGAGTGGAAGGCAACTTCCGGTCCATCTTCCGGTAGTAATCCTGCTTGAGCTGGAGCCTCTTCTTGTCATTCCTCTGAACGTGGTTGAAAATCTCCTTGGCCTTGCTGTCGGTCATTTCTTCGTAGTGGTCTCCATAGTCACGCAGCAGCGCCAGCCACTCATCGGTGAGCTTGGCGATCTCCAGTTCATACTCCCTGTAGATCGGCCAGAACTCGGCCGCCTGGGCCTCACTGAGGGGCAGGAACTCTGTGATCACAGCCACCTTGGTTGTTCTCAGGTCCTGCCTCAAGAGTTCGATATACTTCTCCATGCCCTGCTCTTCAGCATTGGTCACGCCGGCAATCAGCAGAACCGCGAGCCCCACAAGCATCATTCTCCGAACCATCTCAAACCTCCTTCTTGTGTCCGTGTCCTTCTTTCGTCCCTGTCCGTCAATCCAGATATGAGAGTCCAAGCATGAATGCCCAGTATGCGTGGGCCGTGGATGCGCCTCCCTTGAAAGCGTAGTTATACCTGACTGCCGCAAGCAGGTGTGAATCCCAACCCACAGGCACGGTGACACCGACCTCGGGGGCCATGCCGAAATGCCAGTTCTCCTCCTCCGAGACCGTGATGCCTATGTCAAACCTCTTGGATATCCAGTATGTG
>JAUVJV010000026.1 GCA_030592245.1 Candidatus Eiseniibacteriota bacterium | reverse complement strand
GAAACCGCCGTCGGGCGAGATCTCGAAGAGCTTATAAGTATAGTGCGGCGAGTTCCGCATCGACCGGAAGATGATGTTCTCCCCGTCCTCCGACCAGGTGAGCACGTATTCCGAGTATGGGTGGAAAGTCAGCCGCCTGGGCGCGCCGCCCGTAGCCGGAATGAGGTAGACATCGTTTCCTCCCGCGTCATACTCACCCGTGACGGCAATGTGCTTGCCATCGGGTGAGAAGCGGGGAAGATACTCCCGGCCTACAGCCTGGGTGAGCCTCCGGGCGAGTCCGCCGCCGGCGGAGACACTCCAGAGATCATTGTCACTGGTAAAGACGATGGTGTTACCGTGGATCGCCGGGAAGCTGAGATAACCCCCGCCGTCGTCACCCTGGGCTGCGGTCGATACACCGGCCGCGGCGGCAAGGAGAAACAGGGCTGATAGACACATGCACCAGGAACGCAATCAAGCCTCCTTCTCAGGTAAAGGGGATCTAAATGGGGATGGCACTCACCTGTATTGTCAGGGTAAAACGCTGCTTAAGAAAAACTACCGCAAAGACCGCTGCTTGTCAATTGATACAACTGGTCGACAGGTACCAAAATAGGTACCGATTGTCAATGGGTGGCCGTATAGTCGGTGACTTGGATCCTGCCTGATACTATCTCCTGCTTGATCACCGACACCCGCTCGATCACCTCAGGCGGGATCAGGCTTTCATTATGCTCATCCAGGGCGTATCCCACGCCGTCGATCTCCAGGCCGTAGACATGCTCGCCGCCCTTGAAGCGGCCCTCGACCACGTCTTTTACGATCTCGAACACCGAGATGTCCACGCGCTTGAGCATGCTGGTAAGCACGTGCCCCGGCGCCATGTAGTTCTGGTTGGCATCGACGCCGATGGCAAAGAGACCGCGCTCCAGGGCCGCGTCGATCACGCCGTTTCCGGTCGAGCCCGCTGCCTGGAAGATGATGTCCGCTCCCCGGTCGAACTGGCTCAAGGCCAGGCTCTTACCCTTGACTGGATCATGAAAAGCCTGGGGGCCTGATCCGGCGTAGGCCACAAGCACCTCAGCGTCCGGCCTCACGTGCTTGACGCCTTCGGCGTAGCCGACCTCGAACTTATGTATCAGGGGAATATCCATCCCACCGATAAAGCCGACCTTGCCGGTCGAGGTTACCAGCCCGGCTATCGCACCCACAAGGAAGGACCCTTCATGCTCCCTGAAGATCAGCGAGGCCACATTGGGCTCATCGACCTGGGCGTCTATGATGGCAAACCTGGTATCCGGGAACTCGCCCGCAACCTGCTCGAGAGCATCCTTCATGAGGAAGCCGACGCCGATCACGAGGTCCAGGCCTTCCTCGGCGTACTGTCTCAGGTATTTCTCGTCCTCGGCCATCTGCTCGGGCTGGCCGTAGAGCGGGTATATCCCGAGCTCCTCGGCGGCCCGCGTCAGGCCCTCATACGCCGAGTCATTGAAGGACTTATCTCCCAGCCCGCCGACTGACAGCACCAGGCCTATCCTGATCCGTTCTGCCTGATCACCTTCGGGCTGCTTCTCTCCACCCTGGCACGCCACGAGCACAAGCAGCACGCAGGCGATAATGACGGCGCACCTGTTCGTCCCTTCCTTGCTCATCCTTATCCTCCGTCAATCCATGAAGACGTCAACGAACTTGAACTGGTTCACATCGAATAGCCCCAGATCCGTCAGCTTCAGGTCCGGCACCACGGCAAGCGTGATGAAAGAGAGCGCCATGAAGGGTTCGTCGATCGTAATCCCCATGTCGCGGGCTACCTTCCCGAGGTGTTCAAGATCCTCTTTCACTCTGGCCATGGGCTGGTCCGACATCAGGCCCGCTATGGGAAGTGGCAGGTGCGCCAGCACCTTGCCATCGTTTACAAGAACCAGCCCGCCTTTCATCCTGCAGATCTCGATCACTGCCTCAAGCATGTCGGCATCGGAAACACCTGCGACCACGATATTGTGCGAGTCATGGGAAACACTCGAGGCGATGGCGCCCTTCTTGAGCCCCAGCCCCTTGACGAAGGCCTTCCCGATATTGTCCGAAGCCCTGTGCCGTTCGACAACCATCAGTTTGATGATGTCGCGCTCCGGATCGCTCACGGCCTCGCCGTCCACGATTCTGGCCTCGGTCACGACCTCATTGGTCTTGATCTCCTTGGGCAGAAGCTGAATGGCCCTGATGCGCTTCCCCACCGCCGGGACCCTGAAGTCCTCGGGTTTAAGCATCTTGATGTTTATCGAGCCCCTCAAGGTCAGCTGCTGTGGCGGCGCCTCCTGCTCGATGAGCTCCCCGTCTCTGGCAACCAGCCTGCCGCGCTTGAACACCTTCTCGACGCGGGGCTTCTCAAGGGAGTCAAGCACCAGGATGTCGGCTTCATATCCGGGAGCTATGGCGCCGAACTTATCCAGCTTGAAGTACTCGGCGCAGTTTATGGTGGCCAGGCGCACGGCGGACGCCGGGTCGACTCCTTGCTCTATGGCCGTCCTGACCATGAAGTCGATATGGCCTTCCTCCAGGATGTCCTTGGGATGCCTGTCATCGGTGACGAAGAAGCAGCGGCTGATATTGTACGGCGTCAAGACGGGAAGAAGGTCTATCAAGTTCTTGGTGAGCGATCCCTCCCGCATCATGATGTGCATGCCCAGGCGGAGCTTCTCCTTGACCTCCTCGACCGAAGTGCACTCGTGATCCGATCCCACCCCGGCGGCAATATAGGCGCACAGGTCCCTGCCGCCAAGATTGGGGGCGTGCCCGTCCACGCGCTTCTCATGCGTCATGGTGATCTTGTCCAGCAGATCCTGGTCCTTACGCAGGACACCCGGATAGTTCATCACCTCCCCGATGCCGAGCACCCACTTCTCGGCCAGCAGCGGATACAGGTCGAAACCCTTCAGGCTCGAACCGCTGGTCTCGAATTCGGTCGATGGAACGCACGAGGGCAGCATCAGGAAAACATTCATCGGATTGTACTTACTCGCCCTGAGCATGTATTGGATGCCTTCGAGGCCGAAGACATTGGCGATCTCGTGAGGGTCTATCACGACCGACGTGGTTCCAAGCGGCACCACGGCCTTCGCGAACTCGCGTACCTGAACCATGGAGCTCTCGATGTGGACGTGGCCGTCTATGAAGCCGGGCGAGAGGTACTTGCCCGTGACATCTATCTCTTGCCTGCCGCCGTACTCGCCGAGCCCGACAATCCTGCCGTCGAAGATCCCGACATCCGAGGCATATATCTCGCCCGAGAAAACATTGATGACGCTTCCGCCCTTCAGGACGAGATCGCAGGGCCGCTTGCCCCTGGCAACGTCTATTACGTGTCCGAGTCCTGCCATCGGTGCTCCCCCTGGCCTAAGGTACTATCCGGGTACAACGCCCTCCGCTCAAGGCCTCTGAGAGAAGCTCCGGCTTGGTGATCACCACCTGTTCCCCACCCGCTTCCAGAAATTCGATCGCGGCTTCGATCTTGGGTCCCATGCTGCCCGGCGGGAACTGGCCTTCCTCAAGATAGGACCCGGCCTCTTTGACGGTCATCATGTCCAGATCCTTCTGGTCGGACTTCCCGAAGTTGAGGGCGACCTTTTCGACCTCGGTGAGGATAATCAGGATCTCAGCCTTAAGCTGCATGGCCAGAACGCTGGAGGCACGGTCCTTGTCGATAACGGCCTCGACGCCCCTTAGATCCCCTCCCTCTCTCTTGACAACGGGGATGCCGCCCCCGCCGACGGCGATCACCATCGCGCCGGTATCGATGGCCCGCTCGATGGCCCTGTACTCCACTATGGCGACGGGCCTGGGGGAGGGAACCACACGGCGATAGCCCCTGCCGGCATCCTCGATGACGGTCCAGCCCTTCTCGCGGGCAACCTCGTCGGCCTCCTCCTGTTTATAGAAGGGCCCGATGGGCTTGGTGGGATTCTCGAAAGCCGGATCGTTAGCATCGACCACGACCTGGGTTATGATGGTGAACACATCCTTGTCGATGCCCATCGCCCTGAGGCAATTCTGGAGAGCCTGCTGCATCATGTAACCGATCCCGCCCTCGGAGTCCGCCCCGCAAACAACCAGGGGCATGGGTGGAATCCGGTGCTTGGCCATCTCGCTTCGTATGAAGATATTGCCCACCACCGGGCCGTTGCCGTGGGTGACGACGATCAGGTGACCGGCCTCAATCAGCGCTGCAATGCGGACCATGGTGGTATCGGTCATCTCGATCTGTTCTTCTATGGTTCCTGACTTACCCAGCGGTATGATTGAGTTACCTCCGAGAGCTATTACCATGGTCTTGGTGCCCTCGATCGAACCTGTTGTCACTTCTTCCTCCTCCTTCTATCCGCCAGGATCTTACGCCATTTCTCGAGCCTGGCCTTGATCTTGGCCTCGTATCCGCGGTCGGTCGGCTCGTAATACCTGGCATTCTTCAGTTCGGACGGAAGGTAGCTCTGTTCGGCCACCGCGTCCTGATTATCATGAGGATACACATATCCGTCACCAAATCCAAGCTCTGACATCATCCTGGTGGGCGCGTTTCTTATGTGAAACGGGACCGGCGGCGCCGGGCGGGAGACCACATCCTCCTTCGCTTTCCCATAAGCTGTGTATATCGCGTTGCTCTTTGGAGCGGTCGCGAGATAGACCGCGGCCTGGGCAAGCGCCAGATCACCTTCCGGCCGGCCTATGAAGTGCACCGCATCTTTTGCGGCGACCGCGACGAGGAGCGCATGGGGATCGGCATTGCCGATGTCCTCGGATGCGAACCTCACAAGCCGCCGGGCTATGAACAGGGGATCCTCTCCCCCCTCGAGCATCCGGGCAAGCCAGTAAAGGGATGCGTCCGGATCGCTTCCGCGCAGGCTCTTATGCAGGGCGGAGATTATATTGTAGTGCTCTTCTCCTGCCCGGTCGTAGAGCAGGGCTTTCTTCTGCATCGCCCCCTCGATTGTCTCGAGGCCTATCTTCCGCACTCCATCCTCACCAGGCCTGGTGGCCGCGGCCGCCATCTCAACCGCATTGAGGGCGATTCTTGCGTCACCGTCGGCCTGGGCCGCAAGATGATCGAGGGCCTCGGGCTCAAGCTCGATGGGCGTGGTCCCGAGGCCCCGTTCTTCATCGGCGAGCGCATGGGTGATGATCTTCTTGATATCTTCCTCGAGGAGCTTGTCGAGCATCACCACTCTTGAGCGCGACAGCAACGCGGAATTGACCTCGAAGGAAGGATTCTCGGTGGTCGCTCCTATCAGGATGATGGTTCCTTTCTCAACATGAGGCAGAAAGGCGTCCTGCTGTGCCTTGTTGAACCTGTGGATCTCATCGACAAAAAGGATGGTCTTCCTACCATTGAGGTTCATGTTCATCTCGGCCGATGCCACAACCCCCCGGATCTCCTTCACCCCGGCGGTCACCGCGCTGAAGGCGATGAAAGTGGAATCGGTCACGGTGCTGATAAGGTGAGCAAGCGTGGTCTTTCCGGTCCCCGGCGGTCCCCAGAAAATCACCGACTGGATCTCTCCCTGCTCGATGGCCCGTCTTAAGACCGAGTCCTTCCCGATAGCCTTCTCCTGCCCCACGAACTCATCGAAATCGCAGGGCCTCATCCTGTCGGCAAGGGGGCTCTTGCCTTCCCCGGCCGGGCGCTCGCTGAAAAGGTCAGAAGGTGTCATGGCCGGGGCTCCCCGGTGCTCCCGCCGGCAGACATCGAGTAGACGAACGGGAAAAGGGCGTAGAAAGCTGAAGCCTTCCACAGTTGTTCGACCGCTACCTGGTCTTCGGTCGAGTGCGTATGCTGTTCCTCACCCGGCCCGAAACCTACAGTCGGAATGGACTTCACACCCATCGAATAGTTGCCGTCGGTGGAGAAATCCCACTTGCCTATTGTGGGATCCTCGTCGAAAAGGAGCTCATAAGTCCCGGCCGCCCCCCTGACGGCAGGCGAGTCGGCATCGGTGACCCATGCGGGAAAGAACTTCTCGCGCTCCTTTATATAACCCTTATAACTCGCTCCAGCATAAGTAGTTATCTGTACGCTTCCTCCGGTAAACCGGGCTATCTCATCTATCTCGCGCGCAATGGACTCACGCGTGTCGGCGGGCACGACCCGACGGTCTATGAAGATGCGGCACCTGTCGGGAATGGCGTTTCTCGAAGGGCCCGTCGAATCGGCACTCGTCACCGCGATGCTTCCCGGGCCCAGGAACGGATGAGAGCTGAGCTTACCCTCCAGCCGCTTGATGCCCTCTATGACGGGGGTCATCCTGTAGATCGCATTGTCACCCCGCGCCGGCGCACTCGAATGGCACGAGCGTCCTCTGGTGATGACCTCGATCTCGGCGCGCCCCCTGTGGCCCCGCCTTATTGTGAGCCCCGAAGGCTCACCCAGGACCACGCAGTCAGGTTCGATCCCCTTCTCATCGAGCAGCACGCTCAAGGCAAGACCCTCGCAGTTCTCCTCCTGGACGATCCCTACAAAGTAGAGCGTGAAGTCGCCGGGAGAGAGGTCGCCGCTTTCGGCCATCTGCTTCATCAGCCTTAAGGCCGCGACCATGCTCCCGATGCCGCCCTTATCATCACAGGCACCCCTGCCGTAGATGACCCCGTCCTCGAGCACGCCGCCAAAGGGGTCTCGCGTCCACGCGGATTCATCACCGACGCCCACGGTATCCAGGTGAGAGTCGTAGAGAATCACCTTGCTTCCCGATCCCACCCTCGCGACGGCATTACCTATGGAATCAATGAATACCTCGTCGGGATCGCAGGCCTCCATCTCCGCCTTGATGAGTTTGATGGCTTCCTCTTCGCCGCCGCTCGGACTCGGAATCCTTACAAGCCGCCGGACAAGACCGGTGACATAATCGGATTCGGCTTCGGCCGCTTCCCTGATACGGGCAGCGAGGCCGGCAAGTTCGGCGGGATCAATCAGCATGCGTACCTGTATCTTCTGGGGAGCCTGTATCATTCGGGGAATCTGTATCATTCGGGGAATCTGTATCTCTTGACGAATCTGAATTGGTATCCATCTCCAGGAGCTCGGTGCGAGCTCTCCTTATCAAGCGGGAAACCACCACGCCTGTGACATGACAGCGGTACTCCCTGGAAGCCCTTATGTCGGAGAGAGGGTCGCATTCCGATGATGCGATGCGCGCTGCCTCCTCGATCAGAGCTTCGGTGGGTGATTCACCTTCCAACACCTCTTCCACCCCACGCATCCTGATGGCTGTGGGCGCGACCGCGCCGCAGGCTATCCTCACGCCGGTGAGCTTGCTACCCTCGGCACGCGCAACAAGCGCGGCATTGGCGACCGAGATGGCGAGCGCGTTCCTCAAGCCCACCTTGGCGAAGCCCGTGAATACCTTGCCGCGGCCCTTGCTCCCGTCTTTGCCTCCGGGCTCATCGAACCGAATAGCAACCAGCATCTCATCAGGCTCTATGGTGGTCTCGCCCGGGCCCATGACGAAATCCTCGAGTGCGACTTCCCGATCTCCGTTCATGCTCTTCAAGACCACGGTCGCATCGAGAGCAAGAAGGGCGGGGTAGAGATCACCCGCAGGCGAGGCATTGACGATATTGCCGCCAACGGTTCCCAGGTTGCGGACCTGGGGAGAGCCTATGGAAGCGGCTGCCGCTCTTAGGACTTCCAGGCCGGCAAGGAGTTCCGAGCCCGCCACTTCCGAATGGGTGACCGCCGGCCCCAGGACTATCCGGCCGTCCCGGCGCTCGGCGCGCCTCAGCTCCCGCAGGCCTCCGGCATAGATCACAAGACTGGGTGTTCTCATGCCCATCTTCATGAGCACAAAGAGATCGGTACCTCCGGCAAGAATGGCCGCATCGCTGCCGTAGCAGGCAAGCACATCAAGACATTCAGCCACATCCCCGGGAAGAATCGCTTCGAAGGTTCTCATCTGCCTTTCCACCAGTGCATTATGGCTTCCAGGACACCGCCGGCCACTGCCCTGCCCTTGTCCGAGATCGTGGTCGCATCGATATCGAGGCCTCTCGGGTCCACGTCCCCGATCTTCTGCCCCTTCCTGACCTTGCTGCCAACGGCAATCAGGCCTCTCAGGAGACCGGAGATTGGAGCGCTCACTTCACTCTTCCGGCCGACCATGCCAAGGACTTGCCCCTGTTCCACGAGGTCGCCAATATCCGCCCTGGAACTGAAGATACCCGATGCAGGGGATCGAATCACGCGCCCGCTCGTCACGCCCCCAATCGCACCGGGCACGCCCGTAAAGGGAGCAGCGCTTCCCTTATCGATCACCCGTCCAATGTCATGGCCGCGCATGGTCTCCACCACGACATCAGCATTGCCGCCGGCCTCAAAACCCGGCCCCAGGCCGATGACGAGAGGAGCCAGGTCGCTCGACATGTCGCTCTCGGTCTTTGTCATCCTTGCATCCACGACCACATCCGCTCTTATCTCCCGGCAGACTCTCCTGTAACCGCGAGTCAGGAGAGGTACCTCGCCCGCCCGGATGAGCTTCAGCGCATCATCCGCGGTCGCAACGTGCCGCGCCCTTATCCCCTCGACTTCCGTTTGGCCCTCGAGGGCGGCGGTGGCAAAACATACGTTTCTTCTAATGCACTTCGGGCGGTCGATGTCCACGACAACCACACCCAGGCCGGACCTCGCCAGCCGGTGCGTCACCGCCGAACCCAGCTCCCCACCCCCTATCACCAGTACCATGGGAATCGGTCTTTTTATCCAGGTCTCCATTGCTCAGTCCCGCCATTCTTTGATCAACTCGGCAACCACGCTGACCGCTATCTCGTCCGGGGTGATGGCGCCTATGTCGATACCCACCGGAGTATGTACCCGGTCGAGCTCCTCGCGGGCCGTGCCGCTAGAGGCGAGCGCCTCAAAGACCGCCTTGGCCTTGTGCCTGCTCCCGAGCATTCCCACGTATCGCGGCGCAAGGGCGAGCACTCTACCCAACCACTCCTTGTCCAGCCCGTGCCCGCTTGTGCATATGACAACGAAAGACGCATCGGTAATCTCCAGCTTGCCCTCGAAGTCGCCCGGTGAGGCAACCACACCCTTCACCCTTTCACCCAGTCTCTCCGGGCTGATGTACTCGGACCTGGAATCGACCAGAGTGACCTCGAAACCGTTCTTGCACGCGAGCCCGGCGATGGCCCCCCCGACATGCCCGGCGCCAATGATGAAAAGGCTCTTCACTTCCCCGAAAGGCTCGAGGAAGACCGACATGTTTCCCCCGCACGTACTGTCGAGATCTTTCTTCTTGCCCGAGAGGTTAAAGTCCAGCATTACAGGCTTGCCTGTCTTCATCACGCCCGGGGCCTTCTCGATCACTTCCTTCTCGACGATACCCCCGCCGATAGTGCCCGCCAGCTTGCCGGCGAAGGAGATGACCATCTTGGCACCGACCTCCCTGGGGGCGGAGCCTCTTCTCTTCACGACGGTGGCGACACAGATCCGCTCACCTCCGGAAAGCCACTCATTGGCTATTCTCAAGACGTCCCTTGCATCATCCATTCTTTTTCAAACCTCATCCGTGTTCAGCCTTGCAGCCAGCCTGTCGAAATCTTCAGGCCTGTCAAAATCCAGGTGCACCTCATCTGAGGAGACACCCACCTCCTCGATGTCATCGCCGTGCTTGGCGAGAAGGCTCCTCGCGCCCTCGTCACCCTCGAGCGAGAGAACCTCCTCACCGAGACCGGAGGAGATGATCACCGGCCGCCCGCGCCTGCCATCGAAAACAGGAACGCAGATCGACTTATCCGAGCCCGAGAAGGACCGGATCAGATTATCAATCGTGCCTGCCGTCACAAGCGGCTGATCGGCAAGCGAAACCATTATGCCGTCGAGGCCGCCTTGTTCACACAGGTGCTTCCAGCCTGCCTTGAGCGAGAAACTCATCTCGCAGGGCTCGTCCATCACCACGAAGCTCACCCGGTGGGAAGAACAGCGTTCCACGATGGAACCAAAGCCGGCGAGCCAGCCCGGGACAACCGCCGAGATCCTCTCGAGCGAGCTCTCAAGATGCCGGCCGAGCGTTACCTCGAAGATGGTCTTTCCGCCGGCCATCTTCAGAAGCTTGGGCTCTCCCATCCTCGAGGAAGTACCGGCAGCCAGCAATATGCATCCCACTGAAGCCATTCTTCTTCCGCCTCACTCTTTTCCTATCTCACCACGAGGAAGCGCCTGAGCGGGTCCTTCAAGGAGCCG
Source organism: Candidatus Eiseniibacteriota bacterium (assembly GCA_030592245.1). GTDB lineage: Bacteria > Arandabacterota > Arandabacteria > Arandabacterales > Arandabacteraceae > JAUVJV01. The sequence continues at coordinate 1,741 of JAUVJV010000026.1, read as the reverse complement.
AGACAGACCCGCTCGACGGCGGCGTTCTTCTTGAGCTTAAGCGCAAGACTGAGCGCCGAGCCCCCCGGGGCGGCCTTGCCCATCGCCCCATCGAGCACTTCGGGATCCACCTTGTTCAACACCACGCACATGCGCGCTCCGGACGGCTTCCTACCCAGGTATGACCGCTTCGAGAGCACCGTCTCCGCCACCAGGTCCTCATCGACCATCGCATCCGGACCTCGCCCGGTAACCTCGCTGATGCTCGAGGGCTGAAAGATAAGATCATCACTCAATGACTTGCCGAGACAGTCGACGCCGACAAGGACCACGAAGACACTGGTCGAGGGTGCCATCGGCGGCTCATGGTCCCGCGGTACCTTGAGCGACTTTCCCATCGCCCCATCGCATTCCGCCACGACGGTCCACTGACGGCATCCGCTGTGGAGCTCCTCCACAAACTCAGGCGAGAAACCCTTGAACTTAGAGTCCGACTCCTCACGGGCCGCAAGCACCGACCCGGAAGATTTTATCCCGTCTGCGATACGTCCGGCGGTCTCGGAGGTCTCAGGACCCAGGACCACCATCGGAACCCGGCGGCGCTCGGGACGCCAGATCCGGGTCGTGGTCGTGAGCAGCACAGGCTTGCCTGAGGCCAGCAGATCCTCACCCAGGCCGTACATCAGGGAGGTCTTTCCGCCCGCTCCCACGATGCTCACCAGATCACCCGCGGACACTCCCAGCCCATCTATGATTGATGTCTTAAGATCGATCCTCACTTCTTCACTTTGGCCAGGGTCTGCTCGATGTTCTTCAATGCCTTCTTGATATTCTCAATCGAGTTGGCATACGAGAAGCGCAGGTACCCTTCGCCTTCTGCACCGAAGGCCGTCCCCGGCAGCCCGGCGACCCCAGCGTCATTCAAAAGCAGGTCGGAGAGTTCCTGGGACTTGATGCCCGTACCGGTGATATTCGGGAATACGTAGAACGCGCCCTTGGGCCTAAGACAAGTGATGCCCGGGATGGCATTCAGGCCGTCCACTATGACGTCCCGTCTCTTCTTGAATTCCGCGACCATGGCGTTCGAGGCCGACTGGTCGCCGCGGATTCCCTCGGCACCGGCGACCTGCGAGAAGGTGCAGGTGCAAGACGTGGCATTGATCTGGATCTGGGTGAGCTTCTGTGCCAGCTCCTCGGGCATGATCCCGTAGCCCAGCCTCCAGCCGGTCATGGCATAGGTCTTGGAGAAACCGTCAAGAACGATGGTATGCTCCCGCATCCCCGGCAGCGAGGCGATGCTCATGAATTCGCCCTCATAGAGAATCCGGCAATAGACCTCGTCGGAGAGGACCCAGATTTTGTTCTCTCTCGCTATGTCGGCGATGGCTTCCAGGTCTTCCTTTGAGAGCACCCCGCCGGTGGGGTTCTGGGGAGAGTTGATGATGATCATCTTGGTCTTCGGCGTCACCAGCTTCCTGAGCTCGTCAACATCGAAACAGAATTCTTTGTTTTCTTCGAGCTTCGCCGGAACCGCCTTGGCGCCCAGGAACTCGATGACCGACTCATAGATGGGAAAGCCGGGATTGGGGTAGATCACTTCATCGCCCGCATCCACCAGGGCGAGCATCCCGAAGAACATGATGGGCTTTGCGCCCGGTGTCACGAACACCTCTTCCGGCTTAACATCGAGACCCTTTTCCTTGCCCACGACCTCGGCGATGACATCGCGGAGCTCGGGAATCCCCTGGGCGTTCGAGTAATG
>JAUVJV010000091.1 GCA_030592245.1 Candidatus Eiseniibacteriota bacterium | reverse complement strand
TACGCAGGGAACATCTGAAGGCCGGGCCTGTTGAAAGAAAGAGGCCTCGAGATAAACGAGGGCATCAAACGGCATACAGAGATATGGATCCGGTTGGGCCAAGGAGGGCCTAACTGGATTGAACAAAAGGAGTTAGGCGCGAGATTTCCCTGAAGGAGCGCCGGAGCGCGCCGATGTACATCCTATGGAGGCAAAGTACCCGGAGGCAATGAGACGCACCGTGCAAGATAAAGCCCGCAGATACTCGACGGTATTTCCGTCGGCTCTTGGCCTGACGCTGGCGGTCCTTTTCGCCGGCATCCTGACCCCATCGGTGGCCTATGCTTACATAGGGCCTGGCGCCGGGTTTGCTTTCCTGACATCATTTCTGGTTCTTTTTGCTACCTTCTTTCTGGCTTTCATCTTTTTCCTGACCTGGCCTATCCGGTTTGCCATCAGGAAGATACGGCGAAGGGGGAAGGGGATCAAGAGCGACATACACCGGGTGATCGTCGTGGGCTTTGACGGCCTGGACCCGGTTCTTCTCCAGCGGCTGATGGATAAGGGCAAGCTGCCCAATATCGCCGGCCTCATAGAGCGGGGGAGTTTCAAGCAGATGTGGAGCACTTGCCCACCGATCTCGCCGGTCGCGTGGTCGTCCTTCTCAACAGGTGTCAACCCGGGCAAGCACAATATCTTCGACTTCTTAGCGCCTGAGCGAAATACCTATATGTCCATGCTCTCGTCGGCCGACATCAGGCCGCCCACAAAGTGGCTGCCGCTTGGCAAGTACCGGCTACCGCTAAACAAGCCGTCTTACAGGCCGCTCAGGAAGAGCAAGCCGTTCTGGACGGTCTTAGGGGAAAACGACATTTTCTCCTCGGTGATCCGGGTCCCCATAACCTTCCCGCCGGATAAGTTCGGCGGGGTGCTCTTATCATCACTGTGCGTGCCCGACTTGAGGGGTACCCAGGGGAGTTTCTCCTTCTATTCGACCAACCGCGAATCGCTGGGCAAGTATACCGGCGGGTTCGCTTATGAGCTTACCAACGGAAAGGGCGCCTACACGGGCGAACTCATAGGACCCGAGAACATAATGGTCAAGGATGCGCCGGCGCTTAAGCTCCCTTTCAAGATCAAACCGTCAGATGACGGCACCTCGGCCACCCTCACAGTGGGCAAGGAGACATGCGATCTTGAGATGGGCAAGCACTCGCCCTGGATCACGCTTGAGTTCTCGGCCGGACTCGGCATCAAGGTGCGCGGTATCAGCCGTTTCATTCTTAAATCCGTGAAGCCTGACCTGGAGCTCTACGTAACGCCCATCAACCTCGATCCGGAAAAGCCGGCGATGCCCAGTTCGCATCCCTTCTCCTACTCGGTCTATCTTTCCAAGTTACTGGGGCCGTATGCCACGCTCGGTCTGGCCGAAGACACCTGGGCCCTCAATGAGCGGATAATCGATGAGGACCAGTTCCTCGAGCAGGCCTATCTCATCAATGAAGAGCGCGAAAAGATGCTCTTCAATGAGCTCGACAGGGTCAAGAAGGGCGCCGTGATCTGCGTGTTCGATATAACCGACAGGGTGCAGCACATGTTCTGGCGCTATCTCGACCCCGATCACCCGGCCAACAGGGACAAGGAAACCACCAAGCACAAGGACGCGATCGAGAATCTCTACATCAAGGTCGATAAGACCGTGGCCAGGCTCCTGCCTTATGTTGATGACAAGACCGCGTTCATCATCCTGTCGGATCACGGTTTCAAGGGCTTCAACCGCGGCGTCAATCTTAACTCCTGGCTGATGAAAGAAGGCTATCTCCATCTCAAGGAAGGCACAAAGAGCGGCGAATGGTTCAAGGGCGTGGACTGGTCGAGGACCAAGGCCTACGCATTGGGCCTGGGCGGGCTCTTCATAAACCTCAAAGGCCGCGAGAGCCAGGGGATCGTCACTCCTGAGGAGTTGCCCAACCTCGTCATGGAGCTCAAGGACTTGCTCACCGGGCTCGTGGATCCGGAAACGGAAAAGGTCGCCATAAAGAATGTCTACGATGCCAATGAGGTCTATTCGGGTCCCTATGTGGCCGACGGCCCGGATCTCATCATAGGCTATAACGCCGGTTATCGCGCATCCTGGGATGGCGTCACAGGCCAGGTGTCCGGCGTGGTCTTCGATGACAATACGAAGTCATGGAGCGGGGATCACTGCATCGATCCCAGCTGCGTGCCCGCGGTCTTGATATCCAACAGGAAGATAACGGCGGACAGTCCGTCGATACAGGACATCGCGCCTTCCATCCTCAGCCTGTTCGGGGTTGAACCACCGCCGTACATGGATGGGAAGCCCATAATAGAGTAGGACCACATGGCAGGCTTATTGAACGGGTTTGACTATTGAGTCTGATCCAGGGGCGGGGTCGGATGGGGTGTGCGGAAGAGAGGTAAGTGATATGCGAAACAAGATTCCCAGAGGAGTCGTGGCCGGTGTCCTTGCCGGACTCCTGATCGCTTTTTTTGCCGGGACGCTCTACGGTGAGGACAAGCCCAAACTGCTGGTCCTTGGATTCGACGGCATGGATCCCAAGATCGCGGACGAGCTCATGAGGGAAGGAAGACTCCCTAACCTGGAGCGTTTGAGACAGAGGGGGAGCTTCAGCAATTTGGAGTCCAGCGTTCCTCCGCAGAGCCCTGTGGCCTGGTCGAATTTCATAACGGGCAAGAACCCGGGCGGGCACGGCATCTTCGACTTCATCGCCCGCGATCCCGAGACCTACCTTCCTTATCTTTCCACCACCGTAACCGACGATGCGGCGAAAACCATCAAGATCGGCAAGTGGATCATCCCGCTTTCGAAGCCAAAGGTGATACTCCTGAGGAAGGGTAAGTCCTTCTGGGAGATACTGGAGGAGCATGATGTTCCGGTGGTTACCTTAAGATTGCCGTCGAACTTCCCGCCTTCGGGGAATTCCACGAGAAGTCTATCCGGCATGGGCACCCCGGACATGCTGGGCACTTACGGCACTTTCTCATTCTTTACGACCAGGCCCTATGTTGTCAGCCAGGAAACCGGCGGCAGGGTCTTCGTGGTCGATAACTTCGATAACAAGATCGAGACCCGCATACTCGGGCCGGCGAATTCGTTCCTCGAAGGAAGTCCGGACACCGAGATCCCGCTCACGGTCTACCTGGATCCGGATTACCCGGTCTGCAAGATCGAGGTGCAGGATACCGAGCTAATCTTGAATGAAAAGGAATGGAGCGACTGGGTCACCTTGAAGATCGACATGATGCCCCTGGTTTCGACCCAGGGAATAGTGCGATTCTATCTTAAGGCGATCCGTCCGGATTTCGAGCTCTACATGAGCCCGATCCAGATAGATCCGCGGGCGCCGGCGATGCCCATCTCGACGCCTGCAGGCTATTGCAAGGAGTTGGCCGAGGCTATAGGGCCCTTCTATACCCAGGGAATCGCCGAGGAGACCTGGGCCCTTAATGAGGGCAGGCTGAATGAAGAGGAATATCTTACCCAGAGCGAGTTCATCCTGCAGCAGACCCTGAAGATGCTGGACTATGAGCTCGACCGTTTCGACTGGGGCATGCTCTACTGCTACTTCTCGACGGTCGACTGCCTCCAGCATATGTTCTGGCGATTCCGCGACCCTCTTCATCCCATGTATGAAGAAGAGCTCGCAGAGAAGTACCGGGGCACCATCGAGCACTACTACACCAGGCTGGATTCGATCCTGGGTTATGCCGTGGGACGCGTGGGTCCTGATGCCACCGTGATCGCGCTTTCGGACCACGGGTTTACAACTTTCAGAAGGAACTTCCATCTCAATACCTGGCTTTACTGGAATGACTATATGTCCTTGAGGGATGATTTCCGTGAGGAGAGCGACGAGTTCTTCGAGAACATCGACTGGAGAGGCACCAGGGCCTATGCCCTGGGAATCAACGGTCTCTACATAAACCAGATCGGCAGGGAGGGCGAGGGTGTGGTCGCCCCCGGCGCCGAGAAAGAACACGTGATCGATGAGCTTCGGCATAAGCTCCTGGCTATCCGGGATCCTGATACCGGCGAGCAGGTGATCGCCGAGGTGTATAAGACCAGCGAGTGGTACACGGGTGAATGCGCAAGTGAAGCTCCCGATCTCATAGTCGGTTACAATGCCGGCTACAGGGGTTCCTGGGAAACCGCGCTGGGCAAGGTGACCAGAACGCTGGTGACCGATCATGCCAAGAGGTGGAGCGGTGATCACTGTATGGCCAAGGAAGTGGTTCCGGGTGTCTTGTTCACCAGCAAAAAGGTAAGATATACTAGGCCGGCTCTCTATGATCTGGCTCCCACGATCCTCGGGGAGTTCGGGATCGACAAGAATCCCGACATGGTCGGGACGGATCTGTTTAAGCGTGACATGGTCCAGAGGTAAGGAGGAGAAGATGTTTGGCGGCACGAAGATAAAGGTCGAGAAGGACCTCTATGAGAGGGCGAAGAAAGTCGCCGGGCTCGCCGGCTACTCCTCGGTCGATGAGTTCATCGTTCACCTGATCGAGAAGGAGCTTTCCAAGCTGGAGGGCGCCCAGGGCGACGACGAGATAAAGGACAGACTGAAAGGATTAGGCTACATATCCTGATGATTGGACTGCATATTCTCAGGATCGAGCTCGATATCCTGAAGCATAGGCGACATATCCTGACCGGGAAGCGAGGCTAGGACTTGACCCAGTTTTTCTCTTTCATCCTTAGGCCTTTTGAGAACGGCAATGCCCATGGCGGGCTGATATTCATCAGTGTCCTTACCGGCGCCGTCATGCTGTTTCTCTTTAAGCTGACCTCCAACCAGGAATCTATGAAGGTGGTCAAGACCAAGATAGGGGCCTACTTTCTGGAGATGCGCCTTTATAAAGATGATGTCTCAGCGGTCATGAGCTCTCAGCGGCGGATCTTGAGGGCAAACATGAGCTATATGAAACTGGCCCTGATCCCCGCGGCGGTGATGATTGTCCCGGTGATTCTGATCATGGTGCAGCTCAATCTGCGCTATGCCCAGACCGGTCTCATGCCCGGCGATACGGCCATGGTCAAGGTGAAGGTAGCCGAGGGCACCGATGTCATGCGGGAAGGCATTCGCCTCAAGACCGGCCCCGGTGTCGAGAAGGCCAGCCCGGCCGTGAGGATATCCTCACTGGGCGAGACTGACTGGAAGATCCTCATCAAGGATGAGGGCGTCCATGACATCGTGGTCTCGACCGGTGCCGGGGAGGTGACCCTGCCGGTCTATAGCACCGGGCGGCTTGTGCCGGTGTTCACGATCTTTAAGAAGAGTTCAATCTCCGAGATCATTTTCAACCCCGGCGCGCCCCGGATCCCTGCGGCGCTGCCGCTTGAGTCCATCGAGATCAAGTATCCGGCCAAATCATTCGGCTGGGGCCTCTTCAGCCTCTCCTGGATGTGGAGCTTCCTCATCATCTCGATGCTCTTCGGGGTGGTACTCAAGTTCCTCTTCAAGGTCGAGTAATCACACCCAACTTAACCCGCAAATTCACCACCCTGGGGTCAGGTACCGATTTGTGAATTCACAAATCGGTACCTGACCCAAGGCAATTCAAGCTCTGGATTCATGGCTGTGAGGAAGAGCAGGCAACGAATGTGCTGCTGGTCACCGCACCGCCTTGCGGATTACCTTAAGGAAAGCTTCAGCAGTCTTGAGCGCGTGCTCGGCCTCGATCCTCGAACAGGGGATGTCCGGTTCGTAGAACAGAGCGTGCCCCTTCCTTCGGATCTGATCGAAGTCGCTGACAAGGTGCTGGTACTGGTCATCGAGAGCAGCGGCGGCGAATTGAACCACGGTCTTGTGCTTGTTCTTGATGTCGGGACGATATCCTTCATTGATCATCAGGGCCTGGCCGGACCGCAACATCGCCCTGTACGCATATGTATGAGTGCACTCTGGATCTTCGTCGAGATTCCGTTTCGCTGTTTTCAAGTCTATCTCGGCGCGTCCCAGGAGATTCTCGATAGCCCTTCGATCCACCGGGGATTGCTTGATCAGCCCATGTCTAAGCAGGTCTTGCTTCGACGGTTTATAGATCATCTCCACTCCCAATCAGCATGATCTTCGGGCTTCTCAAGAGGTTGCCGACGAAGCCGCTTTTGTCTCGCTTTCGGGAATCGTACTCGTCTGAAGAGTAAACCGTATGGCTGATCTCCCGTCCGAGTTTGGCCTCCAACTTCTGGATTGCCCTGTGCAAGGCAGAGATGTCGGGGTGGCCAATCACCATCAGGTCTATGTCGCTGGTAGGCTTCTCGCGGTGTTCGGCAAACGAACCATAAACAAAGGCCACCTTGATTCCCTTGATGGATGTAAGGGCATCCCGCAGACTACCCTCTACGCCGACGGTTTTGGAGACGATCGACTTGAGTTCGTCATGTAGAGGATGCTTGGTGTTCAGGGAATACTGGACCGTGTTCCCTACCCGCCTTGTCTCTAGCAAGTCATCACCGAGAAACCTGAGCAACTCCCTCCGGATACTTGCGGCGGAGTAACCCAGCATGCGCTCTAGCTGCCTTAGATAGTAGGTCTCCGAGGGATTTGTGAAGAAGAGGGCCAGAAGATCCCGCCGGGTTTTCGAGCGCGTTATATAGAGGCTGTTCAGCACGATAACTCCTCCCGAGCCTGTAAGCCTTTCAGCTAACAACTGTAAACCACTTAGCTTACAATGTCAAGTGGAATCTGTGCACGATTCACTTGTCCTGCGATCGATCCTCGCGATTAGTGATACAATACCATCAAGGAGAACGGCCATGACCACACACGACGGATATGACAAGATCTCAGGCATCTATGATATGTTCACGGATCAGGCTACCCTGGACTTCTACAGCAGCTTCGCGACCGAGTTCAGTGAGGTCCTCGATATCGGCGCAGGCACCGGCCGGATCGCCCTGTCTATCGCCCGAAAGGGCACCAGAGTGATCGCGGTGGAACCGTCACCTGCGATGGCGAGAGAATTCCGCGCCAAGCTGGACCGTGAGCCCGCTCTTAAGAACCTGATCACCTTGATCGAGGCCGGTGCGGGCTCATTTGGGGCAGGCAGGATAGTGCCAGCGGCCTTCATGGCGGGGAGCTTCGACCACCTCCTGACCAATGAGGAACGCCTGAGGGCCCTGTCCAATATCGCGAATCACCTGGAGCCCGGCGGCCGGCTCGTTTTTGAGATCTGGCCGGGCCTCATGACTGACAACCCCGAGATTTGGGCAGGCGAGACCAAGGTGGGAGATACCACTTATAAGCGAAAGGTGGGCCGCAGGGTGCTGCCCGATGGGACTGTGGAGCTGGAACTGGTGTACGATGTGTTCCGTGGGGACGAAGTCATCGAGCGGATCGAGCAGCATTCCAGGGTAGGGATCAGCGACCGCGAATCCGTCCACCGGCTACTGAGCCAGGCGGGCTTCCGCGTAGTGCACGAATACGGAGATTACGAGCGCACCCCCAATAAGGATGGCGACTCCATCCTCCTACTCGATACCATCAAGGAGACTATCAAACTGGGCCACTGACACGCGATATCTCATACTTCGTCCGTTATATATCCCTCCAATGGGTAAAGGC
>JAUVJV010000157.1 GCA_030592245.1 Candidatus Eiseniibacteriota bacterium | reverse complement strand
GGTATGGTTGCGGCCTTGTCAACAACAATACGGAGGTGTAGTTACAACATGGAAATGTCATGTATTCTGCAACATAGAAATGTCACCCTGTCTTAAGGCCTCCTCTTTGAGGGCCTCTCTTCTTTGCTTCTGGGTTATCCCGGTGATCTTCATCCCGCTATGACGGGGAGAATCCCCGACAATTCTGGAGAATCTTCTTGTAAAGGCCTGGGCATGTCCGCTATGAATGAATGGGGCGCAGGATAATCACCTTGTTGCCCGCGGCGAGACTTGAACTTCTCTGCCCAGAGGCCTGCAATTCTCTTTTTCGCTGCGCTCCGATGAAAGGAGGTGCGTTGTGAGAAAACTCCTACCGGCTGCTGCTATTCTCTGCTTGCTGCTGCCCGGCCAGGTGCTGGCTGTAACCGACACGACCTATTTCGATGCAACCAACAGCATCATAGACCGCAGCAATCCTGTCGGGACCCAGTGGCACGAGCTATATCCCAACTATTGTCAGGCACCATACACCATCACAGGTTGGGCCGACAACGGGAACGATGTCTTGGATTCATGTGATGTGATTTCCATGACAAACCCGGAGGGGGAACCCGAGTGCCACCACGTCATCGAGGTCACCATCACCCTGGAGCTCACACCCATCGAGCTGCCGGGCGCCGACCCGAGCTACTGGGATGCCATGAAAGATCCCGGAGACGAGCCCATCACGGAACCGGTGTGCACGTGGTGGGTGGAGATCTACCCTGACTTCGGCGTCGAATTCCACATCATCGAGTGGGGAGACAACGGGAACGGCTATCTTGATTTTTGCGATTATATCTACGATGACCATGGGGGCGGCTGGCACGTAGAGGGCGTGCATACCGACATGGTTACGGAGCCCAGGGACGAATGCGCAACCGCACCATCGACCTGGAGCAAGATCAAACAGCTCTTCCGCTGAGGCCGGATAACGGAACATCCTCGTACCTGCGGAGATACAATCACAGGAATTTGGTGTTTGGCTGATTGGCCTGGTGGGCAAAGCCGCCACATTGAAAGCATCTGTAGCATCAGCAAACACCAGGGTGGCTCAGTATATGCCATAACCCAGGATACCCTGAACACCCCCAGACCCTTCAAAAACCGGGAGAGGGCAAGCCTCTAAACCCGTTGCGCGCCTACCCCAGAGGATGTATCATCGACCCTGAGTCTAGGGAGCCGTACGCGCAGAGTCCAGTCGAGCGGCGCGGGCCGCCTGGCGCAACAGGGAGCATCAGACTTGCTCAATATCTCAGTCATTCGGGAAGGCAAGAAGACCCAGGAAATCGGGACCGAGAAGGGCACCGTTTTTATCGGCCGGGACGCGTCATGCGATGTGGCCCTTGACGACAGGACCATATCGAGAAGGCATGCCAGCGTGACCGTCCAGGAAGATGGGGTCTATCTGGAAGACCTCGATTCCCGGAACGGGACTTTCATAGACGGCAAGGCGGTGAAACGGCACAAGCTCTCCGGCGACGACGTGATACAGATCGGTGACTACCAGATCTCAGTCGGCGGCCACGCCGCCCTGACCCGCAAGATCAAGCGGGCCGACGATGATCGCCCCACCGAGACGGCGATCATAAGCAAGATCGACGCCCTGAGCGTGAGCAAGGGGCAGGATATCCGGGATGGCGCTGTCGATGAGAAGGCGATGGCCAAGCGGCTCGCGGCCCTTTATGATCTCGGCCATGAGCTCTGCGGCCAGCTGAGCGTATCCGAGATCACCGGAACCTTCCTCGATGTGGTTTTCGAGGTTTTCACCAAGGCCGACAGGTCGATCGTGCTCCTGGAAGACCGGGACACCCACAAGCTGGTGCCCGTCGCGGCCCGGGAACGCGGCACTTCCAGCGCGGATATCACGGTCTCCCAGACCATCATAGACATGGTCCTGGAGGAGAAGCACGCCGTCATATGCGGTGATACAAGTTCCGACGCGCGGTTCAAGCATTCCGCCAGCCTTCAGGATCTCAAGATCAAATCGATCATGTGTGTGCCGCTGCTGGTCTCGGACCAGGTGCTCGGCATGGCCGAGGTCGATTCCTCGAGCGGCGGCATCAGCTTCCGGGAAGACGACCTGAGATTGCTGACCGGACTCGCCGCCCAGGCAAGTATCGCGCTCGAGAATTCCCGGCTCTACCGGGAGATCGGCCGGTCCAAGCGGCTCGCGGCAATCGGCCAGACCGTGTCGGGCGTGGCCCATTGTGTAAAAAACGTGCTGAACGGGATCGACGGCGGCCTTTTCATCGCCCGCCGCGGCCTGGATGCCAGCAATGAAGAGAAGGTCGCCAAGGGTTGGGACATGCTCGAGCGCAACAGCTCCTTCCTCAAGGGACTGGTCCTGGATATGCTCGACTATTCCAAGGACCGGCCGCCCGAGTATGCCAGCCTCGATCTTAACGAGCTCTTCGGGGAAATCACGGCATTCGTCGAGGGCAGGGCGGTGGAGGGAGAGATCGAGCTCACCGTGGACATAGATTCCGGGATCGGCTCTGTCCAGCTCGATCCCACCCGGATGAAGCGCGCACTGCTCAACATCGTGGCCAATGCCATAGAGGCGACCCCCCGGGGCGGCAAGGTCTCCGTTGCCGCCGCCGGCTTACCGGGCGGTATGTTCCTCGTCACGATCGCAGACACCGGCAAGGGCATTCCCCAGGATATCCTGAAGACCATCTTCGAGCCGTTCTACAGCACCAAGGGATCGAAGGGGACAGGTCTCGGGCTCCCGGTCATGAAGAAGATCGTTGAGGAGCACGGCGGCCAGGTGGAACTTGAATCGGTGGAAGGTGAGGGAACCACCTTCAAGATCACGCTCCCCGTCGGAGGGGTAAAAAGGGGACAGACACTTATTTCCGACTTGCGGAAATAAGTGTCTGTCCCCCTTTTACCCTGTCCCGTCTTCCATTGACACCACCCCCGGTTATCTGGTAGATTCAACCAGTATTTCGGGGTCTATTATCCACTGAAACCTGTTCAATTCCTGATTGATGGTGCAAGGGAGGTTAGTATGGCAGGAATCGTAGGCTATGGCGCTTATGCTCCCCGATACCGGATTAAGGTCGAGGAGATCGCCAAGGTTTGGGGGGCGGATGCCCCCAGTTACAAGCGAGGACTGAAGCTGGTGGAGAAGTCGGTGCCTGCGCCCGACCAGGACGTGATAACCATGTCCGTGGAGGCGTCCAGGAATGCCCTCAGGCGGGCCAGGATCGATCCGGCCGATATCGGAGCCGTATACGTGGGGTCTGAATCGCACCCTTATGCGGTCAAGCCCAGCGGTACGGTGGTGGGTGAGGCCATCGGCGCCACCCCGAACATCCACTGCGCGGACCTCGAGTTTGCCTGCAAGGCGGGCTCGGAGGGCATGTTTATTGCCTTGAGCCTGATCGATGCCGGCAAGATGGAGTATGCCCTCGCGATCGGAGCCGACACCTCACAGGGCGCACCCGGCGATGCCCTGGAATATTCCGCCGCGGCCGGGGCGGCAGCCTTCATCTTCGGAGCCAAGAACACGGTGGCCGACGTGGAGCATACCTTCTCATTCATGACCGACACGCCCGACTTCTGGCGACGGGAGTATATGTACTATCCGCGGCATGCCGGCCGCTTCACAGGTGTGCCGGCATACTTCAAGCATGTAACGGGATGCGCTACCGCCATTTTGGACATGGCGGGAATGAAGCCGGAAGACTTCGATTACGCAGTTTTCCATCAGCCGAACGGCAAGTTTCCCCTGACCGTAGGCAAGAAGCTCGGATTCACGGATAAGCAGATGGAACCCGGATTGCTTTGCCCCAGGCTGGGAAACACCTACTCAGGGTCCTCGCCCATGGGCCTGACCGCCGTGCTTGACATCGCCAAGCCCGGCCAGTCGGTCTTTATGTGCTCCTACGGATCCGGTGCGGGAAGCGACGGCTTCATCTTTCGCATAACCGATCACATCACCGGGGTCCAGGACCTGGCGCTCAAGACCACGGACTATCTGGACAAGAACCAGGTGTATCTCGAGTACGGTGCATATGCTAAGTACCGGAAGAAGATAAGACTGGGTGAATAGACAAACGATGACTGAGGAGTGCACGTCATGAGAGATGTAGCGGTAATTGGAGTGGGACTGATCAAGTGGGGTGAGCTCTGGGAAAAGTCGCTCCGCGACATGTTCGTCGAGGCGGCGCTTAAGGCTATCGATGACGCGGGAGTCGACAAGGTCGATTCCATGTACGTGGGCTGCATGTCCTCCGGGCTCTTCGTGGGCCAGGAGCACATCGGCGCGCTGTTGGCGGACTACCTGGGCGTATGCCCCATCCCCGCGACGCGCATCGAGTCCGCCTGTGCTTCGGGTGGTGCCGCCTTCAGGCAGGCCTATATCGAAGTGGCCTCCGGCATGAGCGATTTCGTCCTGGCCAGCGGTATCGAGAAGATGACCGATGTGGGTGGCGGCGGAGCCACCTTCGCCCTTGCCACCGCGGCCGATCAGGAATACGAGGTCTATAACGGGGTCACCTTCCCGGGCCTCTATGCCATGATGGCGAGGGCGCACATGGATCGCTACGGGACCACGCGAGACCAGCTTTCCCAGGTGGCGGTCAAGAATCACGACAATGGTTCGAAGAACAAGTACGCGCAGTATCCCTTCAAGATAACGACGGACCAGGTCAAGAATGCGGTCATGATCGCGGATCCCCTGACCATTCTCGACTGCTCACCGATTACAGATGGCGCGGCGGCTGTGATTCTCTGCCCGCTGGAGATCGCGAAGAAGGTATCCAGGAAGCCCCTCGTCAAGGTGGCGGGTTCGGGCCAGGCTTCGGACACCCTTGCGCTGCACCAGAGGAAGGATATCACCTATCTTGCCGCGACCGAGGCGGCCGCAAGGATAGCCTATGACATGGCCGGGGTGGGTCCCTCCGACATCGACCTCATCGAAGCGCATGACTGCTTCACCATAGCCGAGATCATGGCCATCGAGGCCCTTGGCCTGGTGGAGAAGGGTAAGGGAGGTCATGCGACGGCAAAGGGTGAGACCGCGATAGGCGGGAGGATCCCGGTCAATGCAAGCGGCGGACTAAAGAGCAAGGGACATCCGGTCGGCGCCACGGGAGTCGGGCAGATCTGCGAGGTCACCGAGCAGCTCAGGGGCGACTCGGGCGAACGGCAGGTCAAGGGCGCCAAGCGAGGTCTCACGCAGAACATAGGCGGAACCGGCGCCAGTTGTGTCGTGCACATACTGGAGGTAGCGTAATGTCAACCTCAGCGAGATACTGGAGAGAAATCCCGCAGCGATACAGATATGAGGCCTCGAAATGCAAGGGTTGCGGGGCGGTCTGGTTCCCCCCGAGGCTTATATGTTCCGCGTGCGGCAAGAAGGAATTCGAAGATGTGGTCCTTCCCGGGACGGGCAAGGTAAAGACCTTTACCGTGATAAGGGTCGCTCCATCTGAGTTCTCTGACGAGGCGCCCTATGCCATAGGGATTGTCGATCTCGATGGCGGTCCGGCGATCCAGTGCCAGATCGCGGACTGCGCGCCCGAGGACTTGAAGACCGGAATGGCTGTTAAGATAGAGTTCAGAAAAGTCAAGCAGGAGGGCGAGGCGGGCATCATCAACTACGGCTTCAAAGCCGTGCCCGTTCTTTAGGGAACCAAGAAAAGAGAGTCGATCATGGGATTTGAAACCGTCGAGGTGAAGTCCGAGAACATGGTGGCCTGGGTGGCCTTGAACCGCCCCGAGGTCCGGAATGCCTTCAACGAGGTGATGATCGAGGAGCTTATTCAGGTGCTCGATCAGATCGAGACGGACGACTCAGTCCGGGTGATGGTCCTGACCGGAAACGGCAAGGCGTTCTGTGCCGGCGCGGACCTTAACTGGATGAAGAAGATGAAGAACTTCACCTACGATGAGAATTACCAGGATGCTCTTCGGCTCGCGGAGCTCATGTACAAGATCTATAATCTGCCCAAGCCCACGATAGCAAGGGTGAATGGCGCATCGATCGGGGGAAGCAATGGCCTGCTCGCC
>JAUVJV010000422.1 GCA_030592245.1 Candidatus Eiseniibacteriota bacterium | reverse complement strand
TTCCTGCCCGGGGTGTACCCACCGGAGATCGGACTCATACGCATCGAGCTGGACCCACACCTGTGACAGGTCCGCGATGGTATAGATGCGCGCGCCGGTCTTCACATACTCGCCCTCCAGGGCATTCTTCTGAATAACCACTCCGCTTGCGGGCGCGTGGACGGTTATGTGATCGGAGGCGGTACCGCGTTGTTCGATCTCGGATATCTGTCCGGGCGTCAGACCCCACAGCCGCAGCTTCTCCCTCGTTGCATCGACCATTTCCTCCGCAGTGCGCTTTATGACTGTGACATCGCTCACCTCAAGCCTACGGGCCGTTTCCACCGCCTGAATGAGCTCCTCCTGAGCAGCGAGAAGCTCCGGGCTATAGAGGTCGGCCATCCGGTCTCCCTTGTTCACCTGAACACCAGTGTAATTCACATACAGACGGTCTAGCCTGCCCGGTACCCAGGCAGTGATATAGCTCAGACGCGTCTCGTCATAGTCCACCTTGCCGACCATCCTGACTTCAGCGGTGACTCTCTTTCGCTCCACGGTTGATGTCTGGATCTCCGCGAGCTTCCTTGCCTTTGCAGAGAGCCTCAGTTCAGTTGCGCCGGCCGCCTCATCGCCGCTGGAGTCCGTGACCGGGATAAGGTCCATCGCGCAAAGCGGACACTGACCCGGCTTGGGCTGCCTGATCTGCGGGTGCATGGAGCAGGTCCACGCCACCACTTCAGAGGAATCCTCTGCGCCTTGCCGAGGAAGCATCTCAACCTGAGCGCCTCTCCTGCCAATCCTGTAGCCGATCCCGATTGAGACAAGTACAAGGGCTACGGCGACGATACCGAAGACCATTAACCTCTTCCTATCGTGACTGCTTGCCCTTCTGTTCCCGGGGTCTTCCTGCATTGTCCCCACCTCCTCGTTCTTTATCAGGCTCGAGTACAGCTATTGCTCACGGCCGATCAGCATCTCTATCTCGGACAATCGCTCGGCATGGTCGACCAGAGCGCGCTCATACGAGAGCTGGAATTCGAGCAGCGTCCGTTGCGCATCAATCAACTCAAAGAAGTCCGCCTTGTCGGCGGTGAAAGCCCTCTGGGATACCGACAGGGCCTCTTCGGCCTTGGGTATCAGGGTGTCGCCATATAGATCAATCTTCCGCGCGGCATCCCGGAGGTGGAAGAGCGCCAGGCTGAGGTCGGCCTGGAGTTTGCTCTCACCATCCTCGTGGCGCTTCTCAGCGGCATGGACCCTCGCCCGGGCCTCCCTCTCGGCGGCACGGTACTTGCCGACCCACAGCGGGAGGTTCACAGAGAGCGAGACCATGAGCGCGTCCTTGCCGCTATCCTTCATCATCGGATCGAGGGCTTGACCCGTCTCTATGTACTTGGCACCAAGCGTGAGATCGGGAAAGTAGTCTTTCCGCGCCAGCTTGACGGACCTCTCTTCCCTGGCTGTCATGTACGCGAGCGCACGCAGCTCGGGATTGGCCTCTTTGAGCCACTGATGGAGTTCCTCTTCGTCCAGATCCACTTCTTCATAGTCGATACTCTGGGGCCAGGGAAGATCTCCGTCGGTGGGCCTTCCCAGGACAGCGTTTAGCCTGGCCACCGTGGGCGTTCGGAGATCTCTCAAGGTACTCAGCCGGTCGTCAAGTTTTCCGAGCTCCACCTGGGCCTTGATGACTGCCGGATGACTCGCCATTCCTGCCCGGTACTGTGCCCGGGCCACAGATTCAAGATTCGAGAGCAATGTGATATTGCCCTCTGTAATGGCGATGGTGCGCGCCAGGTAGTAATACTCGAAGTAGGCCAATTTCACCCGGTAGAAGAGCCTCAGCTTCGCGGCCTCGTACTTCTGATGCGCGGCCTCGGCTGCCTCACGGGCGACATCACCCCGGCCTCCCAGCTTTCCAAACCAAGGAAAGGTCTGCATCAGGGTGAATGCCTGTCGCTGGGGCCCGACGCGGGTTTCCACTTCCCGGATATAGTAGGCATAAGTGAACCGGGGATCCGGTAGCGACTTAGCCTGCGGGACCCTCTCAAGGGCTCGCGTCCAGTCGTTGAAAACCGCTTCCAGCCCGGGGTTATTCAGCGCCGCATAGGCCAGGTAATCCTGCAGCGTGGCGCCTTCATCCAGGGATATCTTTGCCTCCGCCCTAAGCTCAGGAGCCCCACCCGAGGTCTGCCCTTCGGGGACGGAAGCATGGCCCGGAAGAGCAACCAGCAGAATCGATACTGACAAAGGTACGAGGATACCCATTAGAACCGGAATACACCTCTGCTGCATATCCATCCGCCGGAAGATCGTCCGTGCATTCACTTTTAGTGCCCTCCGCATCTACCGTGTCCTTCGCTGTGCCCTGCCGCGTCCTTGTTGGCAGCCTTGCTGGCGGCCTTTGTCCTTTCCATGTACCCATCCGGATTCGCCTTGAATTGCCCGATGCATCCCGCGCAGCAGAACTTGACCTCCTGGCCCTCGTATACAAGCGTCACAGGTTCGCCCATGGAGCCCAGCGCACTTCCACTTACGATGCAGGTATCAAATGGGTATGGCTCGGCAGACGCTTTCTTCTCGGGTGCGTGTTTCTTCCTTGCCTCGTCCAGATTCTCCAGATATTTATCTGGATCTTTCATGAAGGCCTTAAGGACGCTATCGTCGCAGAGACGTATGAGTCGGCCCTTGTACACATAGTCAACGGGAGTCACGTCCTTACCACTGAGCGACTTGCCGGTGACCAGGCAGGTCTCGAGCGGATAATCGGGAAGGTCGCGGGCCACTACGGCCTCGTCCAACTTCTTTAGATAGTCCTCGG
>JAUVJV010000164.1 GCA_030592245.1 Candidatus Eiseniibacteriota bacterium | reverse complement strand
GAAGGGAGGAGAAGGGCCTTAAAGTAATGTCGGTAAGAGAGGCCGCAAGAAAGGTCCCTGCGGCGCTTTCCACCTCCTCGGTGGGGATAGTGGGCGACCGGGACTTCACGGGCTGGGGAATGGAGGCGACCTACTTCGGGGTCCCGGTGATCGTGCCCGGCGCCTATGCCGGCCTCGCCCTTACGCGCAAGAAGCGCATCATTCCGGGCTTCTGTCTCAGGCAGGCCGATGGAAAATACCGGCTGATCCTGGAGGATCCGCCCGCTATAGAGGCAGGGGAGGGGACCAGGCCGGAGGAGATCGTCGAGGCATGTCTTAAGATCTTTGAGAAAAGTGTGGAGAAATACCCCGATCAATGGTATTTTTTCGAGAGGCTTGGCTCACGTCGTGGTTCGGCCCGATAAAGCATTTGCGAACTCAAGTCTCAGGTGATATACAGGCGGCAATGAAACGTAGAAAGAAACCTACTGGTTCGGCCCTTACGATGGTCGACTATGCATACAAGGCCACCCTGGTTGTCATACCTGCCTACAATGCAGCCAAAACCCTGCGGAAGGTCATAAGCCAGATCAAGGATGTGAGTTTGCACCTGACCACTCTGGTCGTTGATGACGGCTCCGTGGATAACACTGCGGCCGTGGCTGAAAGGGCAGGGGCGGCAGTGGTCAAGCACACGCGCAACCTCGGCAAGGGCGCCGCCTTGCGTACGGGCTTTCGCGAGTTCCTGAACAGGGACTTCAAGGCGGTAATAACGCTCGATGCAGACGGCCAGCATTCGCCCCTTGATATACCCAAGCTGGTGGAGGCCTGGCTTAATAAAAGGGCTGACATAGTGATCGGCACGCGCGACCGACGCGTGGGCGGAATGCCACCTGTCAGGGTCTTCACCAACACGGTGAGCTCCTGGCTGGTGTCATTGTCTGCCGGCCAGTACATCCCGGACTCCCAGTCGGGCTACCGGCTGCTCTCAAGGAGTGTGATCGAGAATGTGGAGACCGAGTCGAAGGACTATGGGGCCGAGAGCGAGATACTCATAAAGGCCGCGATCGCAGGCTACAATATCGAGTCTGCTCCGATCGCCACCATTTACGAAGATGAAACAAGCTATATTAACCCGGTGAAGCAGCCATTGCGCTTCATGGGAATGATGTTCAGGAGCATCTTCTGGAGGTTCGAGCGAGGTGGGAGACAGCGATAAGGATGACGTCCTCATACTCATCACAAATGATGACGGGGTGAGGGCCGAAGGGATCCAGCGGCTCACCCGTGCCATGTCCACGATAGGCAAGGTCGCGGTGGTAGCCCCCGAGACGCAGAAGAGCGGGGCAAGTCATGCCCTGACGCTTTCTGATCCCTTGAGAAGCAACCGCATCGATGAAAACACCCTCGCCGTGGACGGTACACCCACCGACTGTGTCCTGCTTGCTATGAGGGGGCTCCTGGACCGGAAACCCGACCTTCTGATCTCTGGCATGAACCACGGTCCCAACCTCGGCGATGACGTGACCTATTCGGGCACGGTCGCCGCGGCATTTGAGGGTACGCTCCTTGGCCTGCCATCGATCGCAATATCCGTGGCATCCTGGGAGGAGTGCAGTTTCGACTCAGCGGAGAGATTTGCGGCCGTGATCGCCCGGAAGGTCTTGAAACATGGCCTGCCGGAGGGCACGCTGCTCAATGTCAATGTCCCTTCCCGGCCACCTGAGGAGATCAAGGGAGTCAGGGTCACCAAGCTCGGAAAGCGCGTCTACCGCGACGTGGTCGTTAAAAAGCAGGATCCCCGGGGAAGAGATTACTACTGGATAGGCGGCCAGCCCCCCATATGGTGCGAGGGAGAGGGGACGGATTTCGAGGCGGTGGAAGAGGGGTTGATCTCGGTTACCCCGCTCCAGCTGGACCTTACCGATTATAAGTCGCTCCACATGGTCCGCGTGTGGGACCTCACCTTCTGAGGCGATGATGATTGCATCTGTGCTGCTTGCAGGAATTCCCAAAGAGCTCGCGGTCTTCGGCATCGCGATGCTGCCGGTCTCCGAGCTGAGGGGAGCGATTCCCTACGGGTTGCTCACAGAACCCAAACTCTCGGTGGCAAGAACCTATATCATCGCCGTTCTGGGAAATTTCGTCCCGGTGATCCCCATCCTTCTTTTTCTCGAACCCGTATCTAAGTTCTTGCGGAGAGTGCCGATTCTAGACAGATTGTTAACGTGGTTCTTCGCCAGGACAAGGCGAAGAGGGACCCTTGTTGAGAGGTACGAGGCAATAGGCCTCACCCTCTTCGTGGCCATTCCGCTCCCGGTGACGGGGGCCTGGACGGGAGCCATCATGGCTTTTCTGTTCGGAATTCGGTTCAAATGGGCCGCTGCATGTATTAGCCTTGGTATAATGATTGCCGGGGTTGTGGTCACGCTGGCATCGCTTGGCGTGATCAATCTCTGGCACTTCGCAACATAGATAAGGTCGGGGCGTAGCGCAGCCCGGTTAGCGCGCCTGCTTCGGGAGCAGGAGGTCGGAGGTTCAAATCCTCTCGCCCCGACCATTCAATCAACTGGGGTGAATTCACAACCCTGGGGTCAGGTACCGCTTTGTGAATTCACGGTTCGCGACCCCACCCCTTTGCATGCCCCGCAGGGGGGAGATTCTTCCTCAGGAGTGCGTATCCCTGGAGCGGATTGCCTGCGCTCTACGCAATGTGGTTGATGGCAGTTCACCGAAAAGCCTGCGATAGTCAGCAGCGAAACTCCCCATGTGCCAGAAACCCCACTCATTGGCTGCATCTGCCACTTTAGGATGGGAAGGGTGGCCTCCGTCAAGGGCCTTGCGCACGCAGTTGAGCCGGACGGCCATTATATAGGCCTTGGGTGATATGCCCAGGACCTGCCGGAACCCGTACTGCAGAGTGCGGATACTGGCGCCTGTAAGATGGCAAAGGTCCTCGACCGTTGGCGCTTCGCGTGCATTATCCCTCACGTAAACCTCGGCCTCCCGCACGGTCCTCTCACGGACCCGCGGCAGGCGCCTGCCGGACCCTGGCTGCCCCTCCGCCAGCCCCTGCAGCAGCGCACATATGACTGACCGGCGGAGCCGTGCGAGTCTCCGGACCGATAAGCCGGCCACGACGCCCTGCTCATAGTTGTCCATCGAGGATCTGACAAGTCGAAGGACTTCCGCGGGACAGCGAACGACCTCCCGGCCTCTGGCTTCTGTGAGAACGTCCGGCAACCCGAGGATCGAGAGCTGGGCACGGAGCTCTCGCTCGTGGACGGATACCACATATGCACCATAGTTGGGGGGAGTCACGGCAGCATGCTCCCCATTGGGCGGGTATGCGAGGATGCAGCCACCATCGACAGATTGGCTGCGCCAGTAGAGGGAGATGTCCGGAGCATCCGGCACCGCAAAGGTCCTCAGTGAACGCGGAGTCCCGCCTGCCTGTCGAGCATGGGTATCCAGGCGCGCATGGCCGAAGTTCCAGCCCCAGGCAGTGTCAACCGTCTGGTATAATGAGGCACGGAAGCCTCCAGCCCGGAACAACCATGTATCCAGGTCCCATCCCCGAGCAAGGTCTTGGAACACATCGAAGTTATCAACTTCCGCCAGCACATAGCCGGGCGCACGCCGCTCGGGCCTGCGCTCATCTCCCCGTTCACGAGCCGTGCACGTATCCACCACAGAATTACCCCCAAAGCGTCAGATTACCCTGAAACTACATGATGAGGATAGCACATGTTTAGATGCGAAACAACATTGCGCTCTGCGTGATTTGCGTGTTTCTGATGTTGTCCGGATGGGTAACCCGATAGGATGTGGCTGAGGATGAACCGGAGGCGAGAAAGGGAGGATCTCTCCCGCTAAAGAGGAGTGATTGTGATGGCAGAGCTCAGAGGCATTGTTCCCATACTGGGTGTGTGTCTTCTGGTTTCGGCGGGGCTCTCATACGCCGAGACCCCGTCCGGTGATGCGGGTGGCCAGGACCTGTCCACGATGAGCCTCGATGAAGTCAGCAGGCGCCTGGACAATCCTCTTACGGATCTCTGGTCCCTGGTCTTCCAGGAGAACCTGGCCCTTTTGGAAAGCGATGTGATAGAAGGTATCGAGATCCAGAACACATTCTTCTTTCAGCCCTTCATGCCATTCAAGGTGGGATCTCAAGGGGGCTATATGTTCAGTCTCCGGCCGGTCTTCCCGCTGGTGACAAAACCTGTGCTGGATGTGAGTGAATCGGACGGAGATGGCGGTCACAAGACCGGGTTTGGCGATATCCAGGTGCTGGCCCTGGCAGGACCCAACCGGAGCGACGGTGTGATATGGGGAGTGGGCGCTACTTTCAAGTGTCCTACCGCCAGCAATGATCTTTTGGGCCAGGGCAAGTGGCAGGCAGGTCCTGCAGGGATGGTTTTCTGGATGGGTAAGCCCTGGGTCATCGGTTTGCTCGCTCAGCACTGGTCGTCTTTCGCCGGGGATGACGGGCGGCCCTCAACCAGCAGGAGCGATATCCAGTACGTGGTGCGCCGTTCGATACCCGGAGGCTGGTCGCTCGGCATGGGGCCAACCGTCTCGATCAACTGGAAGGCTGATAGCGGTCAGCAGGTGACATTCCCGATCGGTCTTGGCATCACGAAGACCGTGCGCTGGGGAGGCACACCGTGGAAGCTGCGATTCGAGCCCCAATATTCCCTTGTCAAACCTGATGCCTATGGCGTTCAGTGGAATTTCCGCATTCAGATCGCACCGGTGATTTCAAACCCATTTGACTAGATACAGGATTCAGCGTGGATCTGGCCCTCAGTCGGCCAGGAAGATAGAACCTTTGACAGCAAATGGTATCGAAAGGATACTGTTTGTGTTACTTGAACAAAGTGTAGTTTCAGTCGTTTCGAAAGGAGGGTTATGAGCATGAAAAAGGAAAAATGCCAGGCACTGCAAAGAGCAGGGACCTGGGCGGCCGTGGGATCGGTTCTTGCTGCGGCCACAATAGTAAGTGCGCCCGGAGCGATGGCCAAGGAGAAGAAGATTATACATGATGCTGAGTACCTTATTCTCGAGGCCCAGCATGGCAAGGAATGGACGGCGGAGGACAAAGAGATTGATGCACGTCTCGCCGCACTACGGAAAAAGCACGGTCGGCCGCCGAATATCATCCACATCATGTGGGACGACATGAGCTACGGAGCGATCGGGCATCCGATGCTCAACAAGGTCTCCGGCTACAGCTCGCCGAACATCAACAGGCTGGCCGCCGAGGGCATGACCTTCACCCGCATGTACAGCGAGCCTTCGTGTACGCCCACGCGCGTGGCCGCGATCACGGGGCGGCACCCGGTGCGCAGCGGGATGATCCTCCCGATCTTCCCAATCCATCAGATGGGGCTACCGGCTTCAGAGGTGACACTCGCCGAGGTCTTCGATGACAGCTACAACACCGGCTTCTTTGAGAAGTCTCACTTCGGCGACGTCGAGGAGTCCTACCTGCACAACCAGGGCTTCGACGAGGCGATCTTCACCCTCTACAACCAGTTCGCCGGGCAGATGTACACGCCCGAGGCGGAGAACGCCTTCCTCACCGTGGGCTGGCAGCCCGATGCCTGGGACAAGTCCTATGCCATCGACCGGACATTCCGGCCCCTGGAGTGGATGTGGGCCGTCGAAGGCTTCGAGGGCGGCACGACCAGGGAGATCTCCACGCCCGAGACCTTCGAGGAATACCTCGAGTTCAACGCGATGGCCTACGATCGGGTGAAGAGCTTCATCCGCAAGCATGCCGATGATGACAAGCCGTTCCTGCTCGACTGGTGGCCGAACCTGCTCGAGGTCGCCGACGTCAACCACAACACTCCAAAACAGACGCAGAATGGTTCAGGCAGCGCGGAGAGCTTCCTGCGATTCGACGGACAGGTCGCCGAAAT
>JAUVJV010000447.1 GCA_030592245.1 Candidatus Eiseniibacteriota bacterium | reverse complement strand
CAGCGCGGTGCCTCCGGAATCCGGGTGAGCGGAGTAGAGCGAGACCTCGCATGAGGGGACCTGCACTCCGCCCGCGTTCCATACCTCCGCGGTCACCTGGACAGACTCGCCCGGCAGCGGAAACTCTGGACCGACGGTGATCATGTTCGGACGGACCACCAGGTCGGGAGCGCTCACCGGGGTATCGTTCAAGATGAAGTTAAGGCAGGGGTCTCCAAAGAGGTTGAATTGCCTGACCAGGACTACCTGGCCCAGTTTAAGAAGATGCTGCGTCTTGGCCTCCATCATGAGCTCGCCGAGGAACGAACAGCCATTCCGGAAGGCAGCCCTCATGATTTCCGGGGCAAAGACCGCCGAGGCATTGCCCCCGGCTTCCCTGGATGATGCCAGACATGCAATGGCCCCGTTGTCGGGTTCATACAGCAGGCGCTCGGCAAGGCAGTCGACACCGCCATCAGAATAGGTATCACTCACATTGTCGAAGTACCCGCTGAGACATGAAATCGAAAACACTATCGGCAATCTGCCCGCATTGTCGATGTCGTCAATCAGGCCGCTCCGGAACACTCTTTCCCACCTGCCCCCCCAGTCCCACTTGTCGCCGTCGCCGCTGTACATCATGAAGAGACGGCCTGTGCTCAGGGAATCCAGTATGGCCTGACAGGCCTCGGCGTCTCCTAAGTCCGTGGCGGGAAGGTCATACCGGTAGAAACGGGAAACATCGAAGTCATCACCGATAATGGTCTCAAGGCTGTCGAAGTAGGTGACATAGTCTGCCTGGTGGGCCAGGAAGCATCCGGCCGCCAACAAGATGGACTTGGTCCATTCCTCCTCGGGCAGGGGACTGTATGAAGCCAGCTTCTCATAATAGTTGATGAGCTGCTGCTGATTCCCCACCGGTATCCTGCCTATCATCACATCCTCGAAGTCGTCGTCCCCGACGAGACAGGCATAGTAGTGATCAGAAGCCTTCGCCGTTCCACCATAGCCGTCATACTCCGGGACCATGACCGTGAGATTATCATTCTCATAGGCGTCGCCGAGGAGAACCACGAAGCCGAGACGGCCGTCGCCGAAGTGCTCCGCCGATCCGGTGTAGTAGAGGTCCGTTATGAACTCGTGAACCTCCACGGGGCTATAGTACGAGATATTACCCACGTCGACGATGGCGACATTCATCCCCATGCGGTCGGTCCACAGAGCCGCCAGCGAATCCACATAGGGGCTTTCATAGATATTGCTGCCGGAAATCAGGAGTATATCCGCCTTGGCCTCGAGGCACTGCTGTAGATTCTGGCAGCGAATCGCGGTGGCGGAACCGAGAATCGACGGAGCGCTGGGCGCAACGCTGTACCCCAGAAGAGACCGGCGGCACACTGCCGTCATCGGTCCTGTATCCGTGCAGCGGGGTGGGGCTCCCTCACCCATCGCGAAATCGATGCGGATATTGCCTGAGATGTTCCCGGGCTCCGGGAGCTCATACAGGGCTATCTTCTGGTCCCTTATATAAGCCGTCTGCACCAGAACGGCGTCGATCGGTCCGTCAGGGGAGTGGAAGGTCACGCCATGACGGCCCGTCCCGGGAATGGGGACGGCAACGAGGACCCGGTCCCCGTGCTTTAACTCAGCTGCGGGGACACTGAGACTCCTTTGAGTCCCGGCGCCTGCCAGGCAAACACAACAAGGAACGGCGATGACCAGTAAGGCCACCACCATTCCTCGTATAGATTCCCCGCTTATACTTGAGCGCACCACCCGCACTTCGCCTCCAAAGGATCCGCCTGCCAGGCAAACCCGCTGTGTCATCTCCGTATGCTGTTTAAGTGCGGCCCCCAGTGCGGCCTATGTATCTACTGCTATGTGTAGCGCACACCCACATTGCATATCAATAACCACCGATATGCGTCACTCAATGCTCTTCACTCATAGCCCGGCCGCGCCACTGCACAGCGCTTCCTGCCGGCAGGTCTGAGTACCTTCTACCTGAACAGGCTCTTCACTGCGCTCCACGTCGAAGCCTCTACGCTCATGGCGCAGTCCTGAAGATCCAACTGCATGTTGAAATCGACATTGTCAAGCATGTACGTGGCACTCAGCTCATCACAGTCACGGAAATAGGATCCGTTGTAGGTGCCATTCCCGCAGAGCTGTGCGTAAATGCCTGTTCCATCCTCGATAATGATCACGGCGCCTGAAAGGCCATCGAAGCACTCATTGCCATCGATAATACCGTTCTGGTTGAAATCGACGATCCCGATGGTCATGTCACAGTCGCCATTCATCGTACCTATGGCAGTCTTATGCAGGTGAAGAAGGTTCTGCTGGAAGAAGCCGTCCCACACGAAGCCAACCGGGTCATACTCATAATAGTTGGCATAGAGATATGCCCACCTGGCGGCATCATCACCGACCGCAGGCCATCCGGCATCAGGTATCGTCATGGTCCAGGTACCGGGAGCAAGGTCGCCGGTATCGATATTGCCGCCATAAACAACCGGGCTGTCCTTCACCATGTTTCCCGTACCTGCGCAGTGAAACGAATATGTAACCTGAGCGCTGGCAACGCCAGCAAGCAGCAGAACCGCTGCGGTCGCTATCAAGACGTTCCTCATCTGCGAAACCT
>JAUVJV010000016.1 GCA_030592245.1 Candidatus Eiseniibacteriota bacterium | reverse complement strand
TATACGAGCTTAAGCGTCTGGCGCGCCGCTATGTGAATGGGATCCCAGACTGAGGAAAACGGTGGCGAATAGCCGAGATCCAGATTGATAATGTCCTTCACGGAAAGCCCTGCGTGCAAAGCAGTGGCCGGTATGTCGATTCGCCCGGCGGCCCCTTGTGTACCCACTATCTGGGCGCCTAAGAGCCGCCCCGTTGCTTTCTCCGCAAGGAGCTTTATCGTGATCCGCCCCGCGTCCGGGTAATAGGCCGCCCGGATGTGGCTGGTAATGGTCCGGCTCACATAGTCGAGCCCGAGTTCCTCTGCCTCGCGTTCCTGAAGTCCGGTCCGGGCGATTTCGGTGTCCATGAACCTCGTGATCGCCGTACCCACCACTCCGGGGAAGGTCGCATCCCCGCCACCTATGTTTATCCCGGCGACCCTGCCCTGCTTGTTGGCAACGCTGCCCATGGCCACCCATGCCGGCTTCCTGCTCACGAGGTGGAATGACTGGGCACAATCTCCGACGGCCCACACACCTTCCTCGCCGGTCTCCTGGCGATCATTCACCTCGATCGCCTTGCGTATCCCCAGGGGAATACCCGCTTCCTCGGCAAGCCCGGTCTTCGGACGCACCCCGAGGCCCAACACCGCAAGATCCGCCGCAATCACCTGCTTGTCAGTCCTGACCGCGGCAAGACGGCCTTTCGCCTCCTCAAAGCCCTCGAGTTTCTCTCCGAGGTATAGCTCGACACCCGCTTGCGTCAAGGCATCAGCCACCAGGGCCGCCATGTCAGGATCGAGGGTTCCCATGACCTGCGGGAGCATGTCTACCATCGAGACCTTCAGGCCCCGGGTGAGAAGGGCCTCGGCCATCTCGATTCCGATGTATCCGCCACCCACGACGACGGCCCTCTTTATCCCGCCCCGGTCAAGCGCCTCCGAGAGCCTGGAACCGTCATCCAGGCTGCTGGCGCCGAAGACGCCTTCGCTATCGATTCCACGAACCGGGGGCCGGATGGGCATCGTCCCGGTGGCGATCACAAGGCGGTCGAAAGGCTCAAGAGTCTCACCACCCCCGTTTATGGGCTGGATGCGGATCTGGCGGGCCTTAAGATCGATTTCCGACACGTGATGGCCGGTCTTTACTTCTATATTAAGCTTCTCGCGAAGGGCCTCGGGGGTACGCCTGATGAGGTCCTGCACATCGTCGACAAACTTGCCGACCAGGTAGGGAATACCTCAGGCGGCATAAGAGACATGCGGGCCGCGCTCGAAGACCGCGATCCCAAGTTTCGGATTGCCCCGCCGAGCCTGCGCCGCCGCACTCATACCGGCGCCGTTACCTCCGATCACCACCAATCGCTGATCCGCCACTGCGATCTACCTCCTTGCCGGGCCGAACGTAACATGCCGCAAGAATACCTGTCAACTGCCGCGGAGATGACCGCGCCGACCAGGAATGACCTGCCCTCCTGAAATAAGACCGCCTTTTGCCTCAAAAACTTGTTAGATTACTGGCCTGGAAACGGCCCGGTGCGGTGCCGTTTCCTTAAATCGACTATCCTCGTCTTGTTAACAACCCAAACCGGAGGGCACAGTGGAACATCTTACATTAGATAGTTTCAAAGAGAACATTTGCGAATGTGGAATCGAAGGGGGCACTCCCGAATGGAAATACAAAGGCGACCTTCCCGCGGTAATCGATTTCTACGCGGATTGGTGCGGACCATGCAAGATGGTTGGCCCGATCCTTGAAGAACTCTCCGAGGAGTATGAGGGGCGCGTCAAAATGTACAAGGTTAACACCGAGACAGAACAGCAGCTGGCCGGAATGTTCGGAATCTCAAGTATCCCTAGCATTCTGTTCATTCCCCTTGAGGGGAAGCCGCAGATGGCAGCGGGCGCTTTACCCAAAACTCAGTTCCAGAAACTGTTTCAGGAGATACTTGGGGTGGACAAATGAGTGAAACAGCTCAGACAACTGACCAATCCGACATCGGCAGGCTGAAGAACTTCCCGATCACGTTCTTCGCCATTCCACTGGGGTTTGCGGGTCTCACGCTCTCAGTTCAGAAAACCGAAGATGTTTTCGGGATGTCATCGGTGAGCAGCACATTGCTTCTGGCGATTTCCACAGTGCTTTTTGCTGTTGTCTGCCTTTTCTACCTGGCAAAGACCGTCCGGTCCTTCGACAGCGTACGTGCTGAATGGAGCAGTCCGGTCAAAATCAACTTTTTTCCCCTTGTTGCCAAGGTCCTGCTCGTGCTGAGCATCATTTTTCTCTCAAAGAACATGACCGTCTCGAAGTATCTCTGGTTCACGGGAGCCGCACTTCAATTCATCGCATCCCTTTCAATCCTCTCCGCGTGGATCCATCACACTCATTTTCGCATCGAACACCTGACTCCAGGGTGGTTCATTCCGATTGTAGGGTCGGTGATGATTCCTATTGCGGGTGTGCGCCATGGCTTTGGCGAACTGTCATGGTTCTTCTTTTCGGTTGGTCTTGTATTCTGGCTTGCCTTGTTCATCGTTGTGTTCTACCGGATGATTTTCCATCCGCCCATTGTCCAGAAGCTTCTCCCAACATTGTTCATTTTGTTCGCACCACCGGCCATTGCATTCATTGCCTACTCGAAATTGACCGGACATCTTGATCCATTCGGAAGAATACTGTTCTACACGTCTCTATTCCTGTTTATGCTTGTCCTGTGTCGGCCGGGGATCTTCCTGAAACTCAGGTTTTACCTGTCATGGTGGGCGTATTCATTTCCGCTCGCGGCGATCACGCTGTCATCCATCCAGATGCATCATTTTACCGGCTCGCCAGTGTACAGGTACCTTGCCGTATTCCAGCTGGCTCTGCTGAGCATAATCGTTGCTGCGCTCACATATCTCACAATCAGAAACATCGCACGCAGACGCATTTGCGTTGAAGAAAGCTGAAGGAGAAGGCAGAGTCCTATGATTAGAGAACCTATGGGTAAAACTCAGGCCTTCTATCATCAATAAGGTGATTTCTCTGGGTTATCATCTTGTCGTCTGCAAGGGCGGGATTGATGTCTATTATCCTCAAGTCCTCTTCCACTTCATTCGCCCGCATCAGCACCTCTCCCCGCGGGCCGATCACCTGGCTCATCCCGATGAAGGTGAGCTCGATTCCCGCCCTGGCTTCGGTGCCCACACGATTGGTGGTGATGGCATAGACCCCGTTCTCGATGCAGCGCGTTATCATGGCTCGCGGACAGAAGGGAAGAACAAGATTCGAAGGATGACACACAATCTGTGCTCCCTTAAGGGCCAGCGCTCTCATCGCTTCAGGGAAGACCCAGTCGAAGCAGACCATCATGCCGACCTTAACGCCCCGGAGATCGTACACATCGAATGGCAGGTCACCGGGAGTAAAGAGCTCCTTCTCCCGGTCAAAGAGATGGACCTTGCGGTAGCGGGCCTTGATATCACCGCCGGAACTCAAGACACAGGTATTATAACAGTCATCCCCGACGCGCTCGGCGATGCTGCCCACTATCGCGGCGCCCATGCGGCGCGAAAGGTCGTTCAAGAAGGCAAAACTCTCTCCCCCATCTTCCTCGGCAAGTTCCATGAGCTCTTCCCTTGACTCGAAAACGTAGCCTGACGCGAAGAACTCCGGCAGCACGATAAGGTCCGCCTTGACATCACTAAGGAAGCCTGCCACCCGATCCCGGTTCGCCTGCTTCTCTCCGAAGACCGGACCGAACTGAAGATATCCAACCCGCATGCTCGCTCCTCCGCCAAGTCCGGCATCCTAAGGCTCCTTACGGTTGGGGCTTTTCCCACCCCGCCTGGGGCATTTCCCCCGACTCCGAGGCCCCGGTATCAGTAATGCCGGTTCACCGTTGTCCGCCAGTCTATCATATCCTATTTCAAATGAACAAGTTCTCAGATTCTCCGGAGCAATATGCCACGACCCTCAAGATGGCACGCCGCGTGCTTTGTATATGGATCGGGTCGCGCAACACACTCCCTCTACGGAGAAGTTCGACAGGTTCTACCGGGGGCTCGCACAAGCCCCGCACACAAAGGTGCTCCCGCAACCATGGAGCGAGCCCCTGGGAAACCTGTCACTCCAGAACTCACAAGAGAATCAAACTAAATGAAAGATCAAGATATCTTCAATAGTCCCCTCAACCCCAATAGCGAATCCGCTCCGCTCTTCATGCTCAATTGCCTGTTGTTCACGCGTGAGGAGACGATGCAGGCCACTGGAACGCCCGGTCCGCTCCCGGACCGTTTTGCCGGAAAGGTCGACGGTTACCTGACCGGCCTCCTGGCGGCGTTCTCCGATCCCTCAAACGTCGAGCACCTCTCGCCCCACCTTGCTGGATATGACCTGGAGGTGTTCCGCCGTCTCAAGCATTCAGACGATGCCACCGTGAGATACACAGTCTACAAAACTCAGAGGGACTTTCTTCTCCTATCCATCGGAAGGTTCGATGAGCGCGGGAAGGAAGCTCTCCCTGCAGGTCCGGAGTTCAAGCAAGGCAGCCAGGGCCAGATGGGAAGCAACAAGGGCTACTATCACTTCGCTTTCTCGTACTGCAGCGGAGAGCCCGGCACGCCCGGCGAGATTGCCGAGGTCTACAAGCAGCTTTCAATGGGCTTCGAGAAATACTCGACAATCCTCACCTACTCGGCAGGCATGTACTACGATCTGGGCGAAAGGCTCGCTGAGGCGGAAGTCTACAATCTCACCCGTGCCACAGGTGCAAGACGGAGCAGGTCGGCGCTGGAGAGATAGCGGAACGAGTTCCTTGACGCCTACCTTGCCTGGAAAACAACAGCGAACCGAAGCTGCAAAAGACAGAATGCGCCTGGTAGCCGAAGACTTAAGATCCCTCGATCCGATCTTCAACTTCAAACCTATGTAATCTGATCGTCCTCCGCTGAGCTTCACCCCCGGCGATTATCCCATGCTTCATTTGCTCCTTGTCTGCATCAGATGTGCCTATCTGCCCGTGTCCGGGTATAGCCAAATGGTGCCGGGGTATCCGCGGTCGCAGATAACACGGATTTCGCTCAGGTTGACTACCAACTGGCGAAACCCCTTGACACTGTTGCTTTTTTTACTACAATCGTTGTAAAATTAGCAACGTCAAAATGAGGTGTCATGGCTAAGTCAAATCCACTGTTGAAGCAGCTCTTTTCATCAAACCTCCGAATCAAGGTTCTGTCCCACTTCTTCACCTATCCGGGCGAGAGCTTTCACGTCCGCGGGCTGGCCTCAGCAATTGAGGAGTCTGCGGGCACCGTTGGCAGAGAGCTGGCGAACCTTGAGCGCGTCGGGGTCATAGCCTCTTCCAGAGTTGGCAACCAGAAACGCTATTCAGTTGAGGAGAAATCTCCGATTCATGATGAGCTCCGCAGCCTATTCCTGAAAACTACTGGAGTCGGTGCAATCATAGGATCTGAGATGGAGAAGTTGGAGGGGATAGAGCTCGTATTTATCTATGGCTCCTTTGCCACAGGCGAGGCCCATGCAGGCAGTGACATAGATCTCATGGTTGTCGGGGACATTCCTGAGAAGAAGCTCGCGCTTTCGATGGTGCGAGCTGAACGCAGACTTAGCCGTGAAGTCAACTATATGCTCTTCACTCGCGATGAGGTCGAGATACGCTTGGGTCAGGAAGGGGACTTTGTACACGAGGTGTTTCTGGGACCGAAGATAGTCCTATCAGGCAGGGCCGATGACAGACTTTTCGGAACTCCTTAAAGAGAGGCGCATACGCCGCGGTAGATTCTCGCCGAAACAGGCGGAAGATTGCCTCTCGCTCGCTGCCCGTGACCTGGAGGCTGCGCAGGCTACGCTCAGTGCAAGCGCTGAATGGGCCTTCAACATTGCCTATAATGCGATGCACCAGGCAGGCCGCGCATACATGTTCCAGGGTGGTTACCGCACGATTGGGGAGGGGCATCACGCTACCGTGATCAGGTTCCTCGACATTGCGCTAGGGCCTGAATACAGCGATATGCTTATTCTGATGGAGCGCATGAGACGACAGCGTAATCGGGCAACTTACGTTGTTGCGGGTATCATTACCCTCCGGCAAGCCAAAGAAGCGATTGATACTGCCACAGGCTTTGTTGCGGAGATCAAGCATCGCCTGACGCCAGAAGGCTAGCCGAGGCCAAGAATGCAATTGACTCGGCGAATCAAATAGAAAAATCCCCGCCAGAGCCGCGTTCACAGCATATACTTGATCCCGGATTTAACCAGGTGGGTGCCCTATCTCACGTTTCATAGCTTCCGGTACAGTCCAGACATGCAATCCACATGAGAGATCGGGCTCCCGTACATCGCTCTGTTGGCTCAGTACACACTGCTAATATCGCTTGCAACGGCAGGGATTTTGATTTGCTATTCGGTTTTAGTTCACTCTAGATACTCAGTATATCAGCCCGGGCAAGCGCTGTCAAGAGGTCTTGATTCGCACCCGCTTCTCGACATATGCCTCGACCCAATCCATGAGACCCTTCTTACCAACCCGGGCCGCACCAGCATCGACTGCGCCCTGAAGCCAGCGTGTACTCTTCTTGATCAAGCCCCGGTAATTGGCCATCTGGGCCGGGAAATGCACAGCAAGCACCTTGAGAATCACCGCCGTCGATAGGACGCGGAAGCGGTCTACATCTGAATCCGCATTGATTCCCTTTGCGGCCTTCCTGAGTTCGGCGACCTTGATCCCCAGCATCCGGGCTACCTTAGCGCTGATCTCGAATGAGCCGTCCACATCCTGAAGCGAGAAGATCTCCGTCAGGATGTCCGTGGCCGACGAACCGGGTTTCCGGGTAGCTCGAATGCGTCCAGCACCTATTTCCCGATACGCCTGCATCATCTCTCCCCTCGCGGGCATGATGAGCTTCCTGGAGTGACCCGCGCGTGGTGTTGAGCCCATCGCATCTACAGGCATGTGGTACATCACCATCGGCCGTGCCCCGGTGACGCTCCCGATGCCGTGCCATCCCATGGTCACGAGCACCGGGACCTTCCTCAGCCCTCGCTCTCCCGTGGCCGTGTCCTTCTCCTGGCGCTTCTCAACGGCGATATAGCTGGTGAGACTTGAGAGCACGCCGTACTTCCTTGAAAGCAAGACGATCGTGTCCCTTATCATCCGCGCCTTCCGTTCTGTCTGGCGGGAGCCCCTTTCGGCGGATTCACCTCCTGATCCCTCGAGGTCCCTTATCCTCTCTCGCGCCCAGAGTGCTGGGATGGGAAGATCCGGCGCCTTCAGGTCGACTATCTCGAGTTCCCACTTGCGGCTGCGGCCACCCAGCTTGCCCTTTATCGAGAGAGTGCCCGCCGCTACTTTGCCCGCCTTCCTTCCGCTGTCCTCTTGCTTGCAGCAAACCGTGACCGGACTCCCGCCGAAGAAGACCGGCTCACCTGGGGCCTGCTCTGAATCCTTACCTCCCCAGGAGATAACCGGATCCAGCAGCCTGGCCTCACTAACCTTGCTGAAAATGGCCATCACCTTGGGCTCGATCCGCTCACCCGGGTAGATGAATTCCGAGGCTCCGCGACCCGCCCTGGCCAGACCCTTTATCAGGTGATCATCCGGACCCGCCCCGATACCGATGGAGAAGACCCTGGTCTTCGGCTGGCCGGCCCTGGCCAGCTTGAATACCTCTTCATCGTTGGCCACCTGTCCGTCGGTTATGAGGATTATCTCCCTGGAAGCACAACCCCGCAGCAGCTTATTGCCGTATATATGCTGGAGCGGAGTGAGAATCTCCGTGCCCCCGAGGTCGGCATCTGTGTGCTTAAGAGCCTGAAGCGCAGTTTTGAGGCTCTTCTTGTCATAGGTCACAGGCTTCTCGAAGACGCTTTCGAAGACCGACCCGAAACGGTACACATTGAATGCTGTACCGGGTTCAAGCGCTCTGAGGCAAATCTCGAGAGCTTTCCTGGCCTCATTGATCGAGTCGCCCATCATCGAACCCGAACAGTCCAGGACGAATATGATCTCCCTCTTTTCTGGCCGACCTTTCTTCCCGCGGGCCCTGGCAGTCTCGCCATCAAGCACAAAGTCGAGCTGGATGAATGTCTTTCCCTTCTCTTTGTACCGGTATGCCCTGGATGGAGTACCCGCCTTGTGGGTCACGTAGAGGATGAGGTCCCTGTCCATTCTCACGCTGTCGGTGGCAAAGGAGACCGAGAGCTGGCGCTTTCCCATCTCCACCTTGATAGCATGGCTGGGAGACTCGACCGCCTCGATCGCGTCACCAGCATGCACCCTGAGCGACATGGTCAACCCATAGGGCACATCGGGAGCATACTCGGGATGAATCCTGTCCTCTTCCGGAATACCACCCGCATCCGGCATCCCGTTGGGGACATACCTCGGGGATATGGTAGTGGGAAGATGAAACCGGACCTTGTTGTCCACGGTATCGAGGAGGGTCACATACTCAATCTCGACGACTGCCTCCTGGCGGGGCTTGAGATTGCCCACCGAAAGGGTGAATATATTGGGCCGTTCCTGGTCGAGCAGGTAGGCGCCGTGGCCCTGGACAAGAGCTTTATCGTAGATCTCAAATGCCTTCTCACGCTCCTCCACCTTACCGTCGACCGTGCGCTTCCCGACGCGCGCCCTGAAACCGCACACGGCAGCGCCTTCCGGCAGGGGAAACCGGTAGATGGCCTCGACCGCCTTCTTCTCTTCATTCTTAAACCTCTGGAGGACCCGGACCCTCGCGCCCCTTCCCAGGATATCTCCCTCAACCCTAACGCCCTTGAGCGGTATGGGGTCAGAATCCGGTGTGTGTAGCCCGTACAGGCCTGTCATGCTCAACGCCTCCTTCGGGCCAGGATGGACCTGGCGATTCGAATCACTTCGACTATGTCTCGTCCTCTGTCCTCTTCGAGATGCCTGTCGATATGGAGCTCAACACCCTGCGCTATCTCGTGCCGTACATACACCCCCCTCTGGATGGAAATCTCGGGTGCCGGCTCGGTGATCAGCATCTCGGAAATCACGCCCAGCCTTAAGCCCCGGTCTTGGAGAGCCTTGATGTGGTACAGTCTTTGCAGATGACTGTCAAAATAGAACCCTCCTCGCCCGCGGCCGGCCGGCGCCTCCAGCAAGCCTTCCTGGATGTAGTATCTTATTGTCCTACGGGTAAATCCGGTTAGTTCCGATAATTCCTGAATCGTGTATTTCTTAGTTTCCATGGCCATATAATAACAGTCTACTGTCATTATGTCAAGCGAAGAATGAGTATTATCTGGAGAATCTTCAGGAGGGCAGCAGAGAGAGGCGCCGAATTGCGCCTCGGTGAGTCTCCTACCTGAACATGGCTTTGACCGAGCTCCAGCTGGTCGGCTCCGTGGCACGCACGAGATCTCTGCAGGGGTCATCTCCGGCGGCGCCCTGGACACCGGCACAATAGGTCGCGACCGGGTTGTCGATGCCCTCCCCCGTACAGTCCAGGACCTTGATCTCGCCTGTATGCTGGGGCGGCGCAACGCAGATTGTGCCGGGTGTGTTCATCTCCATCCAGCCCCAGCCCGGGATCATAACGGGGCCGGGCTGACAGCCATCGAAGCACTGGGCTATCCAGTCACCGGACCACAAGATCTCCCCGATGTGGGAATAGCCGCAGGGTGTATAGGCACAGCTGTAGTCTCCGGTCCACTCGATCGCGTATTCCAGACAGTAGACCTCGGTAAGATCATAGAACACAGGAAAGATCTCGAATTCCTCGGGGCCGTGATAGGTCGAATTGATGTCACAGGCATTATCGATATCCGGCATTCCGAAGACGCAGTTGCGGTCGCAGTCGCGTGGGAGCACATGCACGGCGACCTTGTAGTAGGGGTTGTTGCCGGCGAAGCAGGGGATGGTGATTGCCAGGGCGAGGATGAGTACCGTCAACAGGGTCTTACTCATGATATCCACCTCCTTGGTGGCCAAGACGCACATCATGACGGGTGCGTATTCAATTGTAAGGAAACCGGTGCAAGGAAGCCGGAATGCTACCTGCCCGCTTCCATCAATACTGTATTCACGGCGGCCCGGAGCGTCAAGGGTCACACACGGCCCATCGAGGTCTCACCCGGCCCATCAGGGTCTCGCACAACCCATCAGGTTCGCCCTGTACCCCACGCTCTGTCCGGCGCGCTATCTCAGCAAGCTGAGCTTGCCCGTCTCGCGGTGAAGTCCCGAGGAGAACCTGTAGAAGTAAATACCCGCACCAACGGCACGCCCTTTGGAGTCCTTACCATCCCAGGCCAGCGAATGCGCACCGGCAGGGTAAGTTCCTCCGGCAAGATCCCTGAGGCGCCTGCCGCTGACATCGTAAATGGTGAGCGAGATCTTTGCAGGCGCACCCACTGCGAAGTTGATCGTGACAAGGTCCTTGAACGGGTTGGGGCCTGCCTTCACGGAGAACCCGTCAAGGAGGCCGGGACTTGCGCCGGCGCAATAGGTCGTGTCCACCACGGCTCTTATCATGTAGTTGCCGTACGCACCATTGTCCGCGCCGAAGCTCCCCAGGTAGTACGTCATCGTCCTTCCGGACCAGGGAGAGTCATTGTCGGTGGCGAGCTGCGAGTTATTGTACTCGATGTACACCGCCCAGAAATCTCCCGAGGTTACATAGACGCTATCCGACATGAAGTCCTCATAAGTCCAGGTGAGCTGGGTGGCGCCCGTTACCGTGTGCACCGGAGAGATCGGGCTCCCCGGGGCTCCGCCTGTACCTGAGTCATCCCATATCCGGCACTGGAAGTCCTTGAAAGTGTAGTCACAGCTCATGAACAGCAGGCCCCGGACCTGGGCCGGATAGGCCGGCGGGGTGATCCTCAAGGCAAAGCCCGCATCGTTTACTCCGAATCGGTAGCAGATATTGTAGTAGGAGTCATCGTAGGCGATCTCCGGGAAGAGCTCGCCGCTGGTGATAAACATATGGGCCTGGCCGGGCGTGAATCCCACGCCGCTTACCGAGGCCCCCGATGGATTGCCGTCATAGGTGTTCGAGTTGGGCGTCGATGAACCATCGAATGTGCCCACCATCTGGTAGGGATAAGCATCTCCCCTGTCTGCATAGTTGCCGATCGCCCCGCAATCCAGATCGTAGTTTCCATCGGGCTGCTCGAGCGCCAGCATATAGTGGAACCCTCCGGAGGTGCAGGTGCCGCCGTTCTCGCAGTCGTTTTCGAATACCATATTGTCATCGACGTGATAGATGAGGAGCCCGCTCTTTACCAGGCTCGCGTCAAAGCCATAAGAAGAGTCCCGGTATTCAACCAGGAAGTACTCGCTCTCCCGGGTATTCATGCCTATCCTGGCCGCTTCCGCATACTGCTCCAGGCGGTTCAGCGTAAAGGTCGACGACCAGCCCGAGAAGGGCACAGGAGTCAGCCATCCCAGCCGGGCCTTTGACCAGGAGCACATATGGGTGGGGCTGGATGGGGTCACGACATCGCCGCCCCAACCGCCAAATGACATGAGCCCCCAGGCCCCTATGCCCCAGCTATAGGTGCTCGTACACCACCTGCCGACATCATAGAGATCGGGCAGGCCCAGGATGTGGCCGTACTCATGGCAGTAGACGCCGATATTGATGTGGGCCGCCGGAGCCTGGAGCTCGGGGCAGCAGGCATAGGTGTCAACTATAACCCCGTCATAGGACCTGGCCGTACCGCCCATGCTCGAGATCTTGCTGACATGGCTCTGGATATCATTGGCATCGAGGCTGGTTTCGCTTCCTTCACCGGCATGAACGATTATGATGGACTCGGCCTCGCCGTCGCCATCATTGTCGTACTGGGAAAAATCACATCCGGCCGCCTCGGCGGCATCCACCGCCTCCTCTACCAGCTTGGCGGTGTTCTGGGGATATGCGCCCCAACCCTTCTGCCCATTACCATAGTAGGCGCGCGTCTGGCTCCCCGTATACCATCCCAGGGCCTGGCCTGAGAGGGTGAGATTCCCATAGGAGACCTCGGTGTAGTAATCATCGATGGTGCCCGTCGGCCAGCCATTGAAGGCCATGCTGTCGAAAGACGCCCTCGAGTGGGTGTTCGCCAGATCACTGAACCCGATTACGATGAGAAGGAGATTGTAATTTCCGATGTGCCCGGCGGCCGGAACCGCCAGCGGCACGTTCACCCACTCCGGAGGCGGGGCCATGACCTCATCCAAGAGGGAAGCCATCTCCCTCGCCTTTTCCTGCGCGCGCGGGGAAATCGGCATCGAGTGGCCTGAAACACTGAAAACAACGAGGAGGATCCCCGCCACAAGCAATACCCACATTGGTCTCATTTCCGTCACCTCTCTAGCTGAATGTGGAACCATACGGGTTGGATGCCAAATCACGCGGGTCGTATCAAGGGTGTGTGCCTCCACCCGTCAAGAGCCAGTGTAGCATACTCCCTTCAGTACTTCAAGCCTGGCGCTGCACAAGCATTTTCCGGGTTTGCGTCACGCCGAATCAGGTTTCCCAGCAGGTCATATATTTCTGAATAGAGATCAAGCATCGGCGGCGAGGGTCTTGAATGCTCAAGCAGGGAACCCAGCACGTGGTGGGAATAACCGTAAGAGTCGGTGGCAACCAGGAGCACACCTCTGCCGACCGGTACAAACGCCGCTCGTGCCCTGCCCGATTCATCATGACTCAGTTCGAGGCCACCCCAGACGGCCAGTCGAGGGGTGATGCACCCCCTGTGCTCCGAAGTGACATCTGCTCCTTGCCCCACTGTGAGCACCCCTGGTTCCTGGACCGGACCAACGCCAAGGCCATAATTCCCAAGCAGCTCATTGGCCGTCGAGGCTCCATTGCGAATGCTGTCGAGCAAGAGCAGCATTCCACCCTCTCTCAGGAATGTATCGACAGAGTTAAGATCCTCTCCGGAAAAGCTCCGTGACGGGTTGACGACTACCGCGCCGGAAGGCTGGATGGCGCATAGCTCTTTCAGGCTACCCGTCGAGGGATGAGCTCCGATCCTCTGGGCACAAAGATAAAGAACCTCGAAGCCCATCGCGCCGGACCGCCGGGGGGCGCCGGGGTAGGTGAAGAAAGAGGCTGTCGTGTGCTCGGTATCAAACAATACGACCTTGTCGGCCTGTCGCCACGCGAGGCTGCCGTGGAGAGCGGCATTCACGTGCGATATGGCGAAGAGGCCGAGAGCGGCGCCGGCAAGCAGCGCCGGCAACATCACTACAAGACCCCGAACCGGTACAAGGCCCCCACCTCGCCTCAGGCTGCTTACAACAAGCGCGATTCCCAATATCCCGGTCAGGGCAAGCATCATAGGAATGACAAACGGATAGCGTCTGCCGCGGCGGTTCAGAGAGTCGATCATCCCGAGCGCGAGC
>JAUVJV010000306.1 GCA_030592245.1 Candidatus Eiseniibacteriota bacterium | reverse complement strand
TACTCGATCCGGGTCCGGCTTCCCGATGAGAGGCGGCGCTCGCTTGAGGATGTCATGAACGTGCTCATTCCCACGCCGATGGGCGATCCCGTGCCGTTGGCCTCAGTCGCCAGGATGGAGGTGACCGAGGGCCCCGTGGAGATCGAGCGAAAGAGCCAGCAGAGGCTGGTATCGGTTACCGGCAACCTCACGGGTGAGCGCGATCTGGGGAGCGTGGTGAGTGACTTAAGAGAGAAGCTCGAGGACTTAAGGGTACCGCCCGACTTCTCGGCCGTGGTTGCCGGAGAGGCCGAGGACGTTGCCAGCTCTTTCAGGTGGCTCGGCCTGGCCATGCTGGGAGCCATCTTCCTGGTCTACATGGTGATGGCCTCGCAGTTTGAGTCGCTTCGCCATCCTTTCATAATCATGTTCTCGCTGCCGCTTTCCTTTATCGGGGTCTCCTGGATGCTCTTCCTTACCGGTACGACCCTGAGTATTAACTCCATCACGGGCGTGATCGTGCTCTCCGGTATCGTGGTAAACAATGCGATCATCCTGGTGGATTACACCAATCTGTTGAGGGCCAGGGGCCTGCCGCTCGAGGAGGCCGTGGTCCAGGCCGCCGGGACGCGCCGCCGTCCCATCCTGATGACGGCTTTCACCACCATGCTGGCCATGACCCCGATGGCCCTGGGCCTGGGCGAGGGCTCGGAGCTCAATTCCCCCATGGCAAGGGCGGTGATCGGTGGACTGGCCACATCCACGTTTCTGACTCTGGTCATAATTCCAGTGGTCTACATGAGTTTCGAGACTCTCCTGGAGAGGTTCAAGCGCAAGAAGACGGCCTGATAGGATGGCCGCTTAAGAGGTGCTCTTATGGCTAAGGAAATGATCGTGGTCATCTTCAACTCCTCCATCGAGGAGGAGATGATGGAATCCCTCAGGGCGGCCGGAATGGAGTGTTTTACCAAGATCCCGGGGGTACATGGGTCGGGTGAGTACTCCGAGCCGAGGCTCGACTCCCATGTCTGGCCCGGCACCAATGCCCTTCTGATGATCGAGGCCGAAGAGGGGGCCAGGGGACCACTGCTTGAGGCCGTAAGGAAGATGAAGGAGCGTCACCGTAAGGAAGGTGTCCACGCCTTCGTCATCCCCGTGACCGAGATCATCTGAGAGGCCCCCGCAAATTCACAACCTTGGGGTCAGGTACCGATTTGTGAATTGTGAATTCCAGCCCATGCTCCGGCTCGTAAAGGGGACAGCGCCCTTTGCTTAAGGAAAAAGGCGCTGTCCCCTCCAATAAAAAAACAGGGGGCACCTTCCGGTGCCCCCTGGAAATAGCCTGACTTACTCTGCCACGCGGAACTCGATTCTGCGGTTGTTCGCACGGCCTTCCTTGGTCTTATTGGTATCGATCGGCAGGGTCTCACCGAAGCTCTTCGGGAAGAGGTTCTCACCGCTGATACCGTCCATGCTGATCAGGTAATCCTTGACCGCCTGGGCTCTCCGCATACCGAGCTTCATATTGTACGCTTCCGAGCCAATCCAGTCGGTGTGGCCATGGATCTCGATCGGGGTGTCCCCGCAGCCGCGGATGATTTGCAGGACCTCGTCAAGAACCGGGTTGGGATCGGGGATCACGTCCGACTTATCGAACCTGAAGGTGATGCCCTCCAGTGCGGAGAAATCGCACTTGGGACAGCCTACCGCATCGACCTCGACACCCGCCGGCGTGCCGGGACACTCGTCGCATCCGTCACATACGCCGTCGCCGTCTGAGTCCAGCTCGCAGCCGTGCTCATCGACCTCACAGCAGGACGGTGTGCCGGGACACTTGTCGCATCCGTCAAAGACGCCGTCGCCGTCTGAGTCTTTCGGGCAACCCTTGGCATCCACCGTAGCGCACTTGGGCGTATCGGGACACTTGTCACAGCCGTCGCAAACACCGTCACCGTCGGAGTCGATCTCGCATCCGTACTCGTCAACTATGCAGCATGATGGCGTATTCGGGCACCTGTCCTTGGCGTCACACACACCGTCGCCGTCGGAATCCGGGGCCTCCTTGGGATACCAGGTGAGGCCGAGACCGACATACCAGAGCTGGTTATCATTGCTGGCAAGCCCTTCGTGGGTATAGCTCAGGCCGATCATGTCCTTATCATCGGTCAGCATATAGCGCCAGGTAACATTGAAATCAAGGGCGATGATCTTGTTCAGGAACACATCGAAACCTGCGCCCAGTGCAGCCGCCGGGTCCCTCTGGCTCTCGAGATCTGGATCATTGGGACGGTGGTTGGCCACCCAGTGCACGATACCGGCACCCATCGAGACATAAGGATTGAACCTGTCCGAAGGCCTGAAATCACAGATGAAGTTAAGGTCTATAGGCACCAGGTTGGTCCTGTAGGACTTGTCGTCCTTATCGTAGTTGAAGCCGTAGGCAAGCCGGCCGGCGATCGCCCAGTGATAGGTGAAGTGTTTCTTCAGGAGGAAGTTCCCCATCAGCCAACCTTCGGCCCTTTCCTCGAAGCCGTCTAAAGGCTTGTCGTCGGCGCCGGTCAGCATTCCGTAACCACCACTTACGCCGAGACCCAGGTCCCTGTTATAACAATCAACGGCGTAACTCGCAGTTGCTGACAGTAACACGGTCAGACAGATAAACGTGAAACACAGCTTCCTCATGATTACTCCTCCCTTCTAAACCATCGTATGCGCTTCCTCGCGGGAGGCGCTTATACTACGCCCGTTACTGAACAAGGCTGGGCGCAATTTATCACTTCTCCAAATTCAAGTCAATCAAAAAAACACAAAAATGGGCAACCTTTTTTTTGCTGGTGCAAGGACCCGGATTTCGTGAACGAAACTGGCCCGGGCACCAACCGAATCTTCATTTCATATGTATCGTCAGCACCGTGTTCGACCATACTCCTTTCTCATGGAGCCCGGAATCTCATCGCGGCTGATAAGGATCCCGGGTCGATCGGCGGAACCGGTGGACGAAGAAGGGCGGCAAGCG
This sequence comes from Candidatus Eiseniibacteriota bacterium, assembly GCA_030592245.1. Lineage (GTDB taxonomy): Bacteria > Arandabacterota > Arandabacteria > Arandabacterales > Arandabacteraceae > JAUVJV01. The sequence goes on along the minus strand of JAUVJV010000306.1, from coordinate 1,001 downwards.
AGAACCGTCTTGAAACCTCCGCGGTCGGCCGGGGCTATATATAGAGGGAGAGAAACCTGTTGCGCTATAGAGGCGTCCAAACATAAATTGAAACTCCATGTGGTATGCAGAAGTCATCTCAAGACGGAGGGAGGTGCTGCCACTTAAAGTGGTTATTGTGGAGATGGTGATGGCATCACGATGATGCATCGACAATTAACGCAACGCCGGCGCGAAACCAAAGAGTGGGAAGAATGGGCTTGACACGTTTCGGGGGGTTTGATAGTTTCCCTCCCAGCCCTGCTCTTTAAAAGTCTCGCTTTGTTGCCTCTGATAAGAAGGGTGTTCCATAATGTCAAGAAAACAGATGAAGGTGTTCAGTATCGTCATTACGCTGCTGCTGGCCACGCAGATGCTCGCATCCTGCGCCAAGGAAACCAAGGAAGAAGTTGCGACCGGGGTCAGCTGGCTGACCTCGTACGAAGAGGCCATGACCGCTGCCAAGAAGAACAAGCAGCCCGTCATGATCGACTTCTACGCAGACTGGTGTACGTGGTGCAAGACGCTGGACGACGATACTTATGTCGATAAGGATGTGGTAACCCTGGCACAGGAGTTCGTCAGCCTGAAGATCGATGCGGACGTGGAGAGGGGGCTCTCCTCCAGGTACAAGGTCGTCGGTCTTCCGACCATTCTCTTCATCGACAGCGACGGCCGGGAGATCCATCGCGTGGTGGGCTACCGTCCGCCTGGGGATTTCGTCAATGAGATGAACTCGGCCCTCGAAGCTTTCAAGGGCTGAAAGGGCTAATCAAGGAGGACGCCCGGTGGCGCAGAGCGCGGAAACGCTGGATGCACTTTTCGTAAACCTGGTAATGATCTTTAAGACCGCTGCGTTCCAGCAGATGGGCAAGACCCTCAATCCAATGACCGGCAAGCTGGACAAGAACCTCGAGCAGGCCCGGTTCTCCATTGACATGATAGAGATGCTCAAGGAGAAGACCCGGGGCAATCTTTCGGAG
>JAUVJV010000108.1 GCA_030592245.1 Candidatus Eiseniibacteriota bacterium | reverse complement strand
CTCGCCGTCTCCGCCGATAGATAGGGCTGGAAAACAAATACCAGGAGGCGTAGATGGCACGCACGAAACAGGTTTCCCAGAAGGAGTCCTTTCTCTCAGAGATGATAGCGGGCTATGTGGGCTATTCTTCATCCCGGGCAGCCTGCAAGACGGACCAGGTCTTCTCTGAGGACGTTCTCTCCAGGCTAAGCGAAAGCCTGGCGGTGGCAAAAAGGATCGAGAGGGTCGCAACTGAGTGTCTAGACCCTGACGCACTGGCCACTCTTTACATGGTGGCCGAAAGCCTGGAGAGCCTGACCAAATGCCTTTCTGATACGGCGCCCGCCGATGCAGCCGTCCTCGATGCTCTGGAGAATGGGAGAGTGGAAGAGATCGTTGATCTCGACTCGGAGATCCTGGACAAGTTGGGCAGCATCAACCAGGCTCTTTCGATGATGGACCTCGAGGGTGGAGCGGGCATATCACCGGATGAGCTGGAATCGGTGGTCGAGCTCCTGGATGATCTGGGTGATTCCTTGAGGCAGCGTGTGATTTTCCTGGGAAGCTGACTCCCGGAAGGCCAAACGCACCAGACAAACGTGCCTTGTCAAACAGACGCGTCCTGTCAGGCGAACGCGCCTTAGGCAGCTGAAGCAGCTTCCTTGATAAGCGCGAGCCCAATCTCATTGCGTTGAATCTGATTCGTGCCCTCATAGATCTGGGTGATCTTCGCATCCCGCATCATCTTCTCCACAGGGTAGTCGTGCAGGTAGCCGCGATCACCGAACAGGCGAACCGCCTCAGAGGTCACGCGCATGGCAACGTCGGACGCGTAGAGCTTCGACATCGCCGATTCCTTGGTGGTCCTGACCTTTCCCTCGTCGACCATTCTTGCGGTCGCATAGAGAAGCGCCCTGGCCGCCTCCACCTCCGTGGCCATGTCGGCCAGCCTGTGCTGGATTCCCTGTCTTGATGCCACGGTCTCTCCCGATTCGATATGGGTGGTGGCGAAAGCCATGGTCTCATTAAGCGCTCCTGCCGCAATCCCAAGTGCCTGGGCCGCAACTCCGGGCCGGGTGGCATCGAAAGTCTTAAGCGCGAGGATCAAGCCCCAGCCCTCGCGGCTCAAGAGGTTCTCCTTGGGGACCCGGCAGTCATCGAAGAGGAGCTCCCGCGTAACAGATGCCCGTATGCCGAGCTTGTTTTCCTTCTTGCCGAACTCGAAGCCCGGCGTTCCCTTCTCTACCACGAAAGCGGATATGCCACGCGCGCCCCTACCCTTATTGGTCACCGCCATTATGGTATTGATCTGGGCTTCACCGCCATTGGTGATGAAGCACTTGGCGCCGTTTAAGATGTAGAAGTCACCATCCTTTGTGGCTTTTGTCGCAAGAGAGATGGGATCGCTTCCCGATTCGGGCTCGGTTATGCCGAAGGCGGCTATCTTCTCGCCGGTGGCGAGCGGCGCAAGGAACCTGGCCTTCTGTTCGTCACTTCCACCTAAGAGAATGGGATAGGCACCCAGGGCCGTGGCCGCCAGGGCAAGGGCTATTCCCGCATCCACCTTGGATAGCTCCTCCACGATCAGGACCAGCTCAAAAACTCCCATGCCTCTGCCGCCGTACTTCTCCGGGATATAGACACCGAACAGCCCGGCCTCACCAAGTATCTTCACTATTTCCTGGGGAAACGTGCCTTCGGCGTCGTACTTCTGCCGGACCGGCTTTATGTGTTCATTGGCGATCGCGCGCGCTGTGGAGACCAGCTCTTTCTGCTTTTCTGTAAGATAATAGTCCAATGCGTCCCCCTTGCTGAGGTTGAGGAGTGGTTTCTAAGAGTGGCAAGATAGTATCCGAGCCCGGCATTTGAGTCAAGCTCTGGAAGATTGCCTGCCGGCCGTTCCAACTTTTTTTGTGGACAAAGCCACCGGGATTCTCTCAAGATTCATATCATACATGGCAGTCTCAAGGGAGGATCCTCATGAATGACGTCATGCCTGCGAGCACCCTGCTGGCCATCGGGCTCCCGCCCGTCGGTTTCATCATCGCCATAATCTGCATCTACATATTCAAAACCGAGGAGGACTAGGATGGACCTCACACTGCTGGTGGCATTCCTGGTGTATCTGGCCGCGCTCATAGGTTTTGGTATCGTGGCCTACCGGAGAACCAAGACCTTCGATGACTATTATCTCGCCGGACGCGATCTCAATCCCCATGTGGCGGCCTTGAGCGCCGAGGCCTCTTCCGAGAGCGGCTGGCTGCTGCTGGGCCTGCCGGGCCAGGCCTTCAGCATGGGGATCGGCGCTCTCTGGGTGGCGCTTGGCTGTGTCTGCGGCACCTTCTTTAACTGGACGGCCGTGGCCAGGCGCTTAAGGAAGCTCACGGGCTTCTTTCGCGCCATAACCATTCCGGACTATCTCGAGTCCAGGTTCGAGGACTCCAGCCACGTGCTCCGGATAATCGCGGCGCTTCTGATTGCGGTTTTCATGACGGCTTACGTGGCGGCCCAGTTCGTCGCATCGGGCAAGGCCTTAAGTGTGACCTTCGGTTTCGATTACATGACCTCGGTCCTCATCGGTGCCGCGGTTATCCTCTTTTACACCATGCTGGGGGGCTTTTTCGCCGTGGCCTGGACCGATGCGCTCCAGGCGCTGATGATGCTCTTCGGGCTTGTCGTGATACCGACCCTGGGAATCATAAAGCTCGGGGGACCGGCTGCCCTCTGGAGCACGCTCTCATCGATGTCCTCGGCCGGGGATGGCTTCCTGAGCCTCAGGGTGGGGAAGGAGGGAATAGCCCTTGTCACCTTCATCGTGGGGATGATCGGGATCGGGCTGGGATATCCCGGGCAGCCCCATGTCCTTGTCCGTTTCATGGCCATCAGGAAGCCATCGCTGGTAAAGCGCGGGGCCCTGGTCGGAGTGATCTGGGCCGTGATCGCGCTCTACGGGGCGGTCTTCATAGGGTTGGTGGGCAAGGCGCTTCTTGCCACCGATCCCGGAGATCCCGAGAGGGTGATGCCCTTGCTGGCGATCCAGCTTCTTCCCGGGTGGCTTGCAGGAGTCATGATCGCCGCCGCGATGGCTGCAATGATGTCAACGGCGGACAGCCAGCTCCTTGTGGCCTCGTCATCCTTCGTGCAGGATTTCTATCATAAGACTTTCGGGCGCAACCCCGGGCCCAAGCAGCTGGTGCTCTATAGCCGGATCGTGACATTGGTGATTGGCATGGTGGCCATGGTGGTTGCCCTCATGCAGGATCCCGAGAATCCGGTGGGAGTGGTTTTCTGGCTCGTGCTCTACGCGTGGGGAGGGCTGGCCTCGAGCTTTGGGCCCCTGATTGTGCTCTCGCTTTACTGGAAGCGGGTGACCCGTCCGGCTGCGATCGCCGGGATGGTAACAGGCTCGGCCACAGTGATAATCTGGAAGAATGTCAGCATGCTTTCCGACTTTATCTATGAGCTGGTGCCCGGGGTTATCGTGAGCACGCTGGTAATCGTGATCGTAAGCTTGTTGACCAGGCCGCCGGCGGGAGCCGCGGAACTCGATACCCGGTGAGGCCGTATCGGCTCACGCCGAGTTGGTGTTGGCGCCCGGTGAGGCCATATCGGCCAACGCCGAGGTCGTGTTGACTCCCGGAGGAGGCTGTGTTAGTATCTCATCCGGCTAATCAAGATGGGGGTAACCAGTGATAATCGGAAGGGATGAATCCAGGTGTACCGGCTGCAAGATCTGTCAGCTGATATGTGCGCTCCATCACTTCAAGGAGCACAATCCCAAGAAGGCCGCCCTGGGCATAACGGGTGAATTCCCGGTGCCGGGCAAGTACAAGATCAGTCTTTGTACCCAGTGTGAGAAGTGTATCCCCGTCTGCCCGACCGAGGCCATAAGCAAGCAGGGCGACGCCATAAAGATCGATCCCGAGAAGTGCACATACTGTCTTATATGCGTGGACGAGTGTCCATTCAACGCGATCTTTGTTCACCGGGACTTCAAGGTACCGTTCATCTGCGATCTCTGCGGGGAGTGCGTGGAGATGTGTCCCACCAAAGCGCTTTACTGGGAGCAATAAGGATGGAGGCTTGACGTGATACCAGGTTATGGCGGCAGCGTCCTGAGGATCAATCTCTCCGACGGCAAGGTTACCAAGGAGCCTACGCCCGAGGAGATGATAAGGGACTATATCGGCGCACGCGGTTTCATTATCTATACCCTTTATAAGGAGCTCACCCCGGGGATAGACCCTCTGGGACCCGAGGCCAAGTTCATAACTTCCACCGGCCCCTTGACCGGCCTCTTTGTCCCCTCATCGGGCAAGATCCAGTCGGGAGGCAAGTCCCCGCTCACGGGCGGCTATGGCGAGTCCAACTCGGGCGGTCACTTCCCTGAAGAGCTCAAGATGGCCGGCTATGACATGCTCATTCTCGAAGGGCAACATGACAAGCCCTGCTACATAGTGGTCGATGACGATGATGTGAGAATCGAGGATGCAAAGGAGATCTGGGGCAAAGGTTCCATCACGACCGAGGAGATCTTAAAGAAGAACCTCGGGGAGGACTTCCAGATCATGACCATCGGCCCGGCGGGGGAGAACCTGGTCAAGATAGCCTGCATAACCCACGACTTCGGACGTCAGGCGGGACGCACAGGCCTGGGGACCATACTGGGGTCCAAGAAGGTCAAGGCGATCTGTATCAGGGGAACCAAGACCATACCGGTTCACGATGTCGACGGCCTGATGAAAGTCGGCAAGCGCATGTACCAGCAGTGCTTCACCAACGCGGCCTTCGAGCTCTGGCAGACTTACGGTACCGCCGCTGTTACCAACTGGGCCAACCGGATCGGGTCGTTCCCCACCCGGAATTTCCAGTCGGGCTACTTCGAGCTTTTCACGAATCTTTCCGGACCGCGCATGAGAGAAGAGATCGTGGTCAACAACAAGGCGTGCTTTGCCTGCGCCATGTGCTGCGGGAAGTACTCCCACACCAAGACCAAGGACTATGATGTCTATGTCGAAGGTCCGGAGTATGAGACCACCGCCATGATCGGCGGCAACTGCGCGCTCGGCAATATCAAGGATGTGGCCTATGCCAATTACCTTTGTGATGAATACGGCATCGACACTATATCGGGCGGATCGATCATCGGCTTCGCCATAGAGTGTTTCGAGAAGGGGATCATAACCACCAAGGACACGGGCGGGCTCGAGCTCAAGTTCGGGGAGGCGAAGTGCGTCTTCGAGATGATAAAGAAGATCGCGCTCAAGGAAGACATTGGAGCGGTCCTGGCCGAGGGCTCGCGCCACGCGGCCGGGATCTTCGGAGGAGGCTCCGAGAAATTCGCGATGCAGGTCAAGGGACTCGAGCAGAGCGGCTATGAGACCCGGCGGTCCCCGGCCATGCTCTTATCCTACATGACCTCAGACATAGGGGCCCATCACAGGCCCTCCTGGGCCGTGACCCATGATCTCCAGAGCGGGCGGGACCATGCCCGGGACAAGGCCTGGAAGGTGAAGGAACTCCAGCATACCAGGCCGCTCTTCGACACCCTGGGAGTCTGCAGGCTGCCCTGGATCGAGATGCAGGTGCCGGTGAGCGACTATTGCGAAGCTTACAGGATGGCGACCGGCATCGAGCGCACCGAGGAGGAACTGATCACCATCTCCGAGAAGATCTGGAACCTCACCCGGATGTTCTGGATAAGGGAATTCCCGGACTTCGGGCGCGCGGATGACATCCCGCCGGCGAGGATTTGGGAGGACAAGCTCAAGGGAGGCCCGACCGATGGGGGGGTGCTCTCGCGCGAGATAGTCGATGCCCTTCTGGATGACTACTATAAAGAGCGGGGATGGTCCAAGGACGGTAGGCCCACGCCTGAGAAGCTTAAAGAGCTGGGCCTGGACTGGGTAATCAAAGACCTCACGTAGGGGAAGGCCAATCACTCCCCGGAAGCGTGTCAGGCTCACTTTCGTCTGTGACCGCTACAATCGCATTTCCATTGCGGCCCTCCTGGCCGCGCTTGAAACCCTCAACGAGGATGATCTTTTCTCAGCAAGGGTTGTGACACCCGGAGAGGCGCAACACGTTTCCTTCGAACTGACCTCAGGGAGAGCCGAGGTCTTTTGCATGTCGGCGATGACCATGACGGCGCGCCCCGCGACAGAGCTTCATCGCGATCTCAAGAGCAAGTGGGGTAGCACCGCGTTTACGAGCGTCTGCGGAGGACCCCATCCGACCGGTGATGCCGCGTCGGTTCTCAAGGGCGAATCAGCACCCGGTGCCGGACGAGCGCCCGGCGCTGGCTTCGATTATGCCTGCGTGGGTGAGGGTGAGGACGTCCTTAAGGAAGTGGTGCTCGGCCTGGCCCGCGGCGAGGCGCTCGACGGAGTGGCCGGGCTCTTCCGCCTCAAGGACGGTGAGCTCGCCGGAGAGGTCCGGCGCGACCGGGTCGACCTCGAGAGATACCCGGCTCTTCCGATGAGGAATCGCTTTCCCACCCACATCGAGATCGGCCGCGGCTGCCGCTGGGGGTGTGCCTACTGCCAGACACCGGGAATTCACGGCCAGGTAGAGCGGTTCAGAAGCCTCGACTCCATCGGGAAGGTCGTTGATTTCTATGCCCGGACAGGCATGAAGGACTACCGGTTCGTGCTTCCCAATGCCCTGGGATATGCCTCCGACCGGCCCGGCTTTCCAAACTGCGATGCCCTGGGCGCTCTCCTGGAAAGGGCAAGATCAGGGGCACGGGGCGGGCGGCTCTTCCTGGGTTCCTTTCCATCGGAGGCCAGGCCGGAGTATGTGACTGCCGAGGCACTCGGTATTCTCAAAGAACATGTTTCCAATGAGAAGCTTGTGATCGGCGGCCAGTCAGGCAGCCAGCGCATCCTGGATGAGCTGAAGCGCGGTCACAGCGTGGAGGACATAAGGAAGGCATGTGACACCGCGATTGGAGCGGGGTTCAAGCCCGCGATCGACCTGGTCCTCGGGTTTCCGGGGGAGTCCGCCGAAGACAGGCGGCAGACGTTCAAGCTGATGGAAGACCTGGCAGGCCAAGGTTCCAAGGTCAATATGCATTTCTTCATGCCGCTTCCAGGGACACCGCTGGCTGAGGGGATCCCAGTGTTCTTAGGAGAGCATGACCGCAGAGTTCTTGATAGACTCGCCCAGCGCGGTATAGTCAGGGGTGGCT
>JAUVJV010000233.1 GCA_030592245.1 Candidatus Eiseniibacteriota bacterium | reverse complement strand
GGATGAACCACCCCCAGGTATCAGCTGCTGAAATCAGTGCAAACTCATCCGAACTGTAACCGTGAATGCACGCTTTGACAAGTGTTTTAGAGCAGAGCGATGGAGTGAAACTGCAGCTTGATTTCCCGGGTAAGATGCGTGAGAATGGTTATGTTGTTGACCCTGCTTCAATGGTAATGATCATTCGAAAGTGAAGGAAGGCGTGGAGGAAACCCAGGAACCTAAAGGTAAGAAGAAAACCGGGCGGCCGAGCTGGGACGAGTACTTCATGGGAATCGCGCGCATGGTACGGCAGCGCTCGACTTGCTTAAGACGGCAGGTCGGCGCGATCATCGTGAAGGACAAGCGCATTCTTGCAACGGGATATAACGGCGCACCGAGAGGAATGAGACATTGTTCCGAAGTCGGGTGCCTGCGTGAAGCCGAAAATGTTCCCCCAGGGGAGCGCCACGAGCTTTGCAGGGGCATTCACGCGGAGCAGAATGCCATCGTTCAATCTGCCGCATTTGGGGTTCCAATCCAGGGTTCGGTTCTCTACTGTACTCACTTCCCTTGCGTGCTCTGCGCCAAGATGCTCATAAACGCGGGCATATGCGAACTGGTAGTCCTGGAAGCTTATCCTGACGACCTCTCCCACACGATGCTAAGAGAGGCTGGAATCAGCATTTCCGTAATGGATTTAAGAGATTTTGAGCAATTTTGAGGTTTTATTGCACGAACTTGTCTCCCCGCCATCTGCATAATCCCTATGACTGAGAATGCCTGCAAAAGGACTTGACAGCCCCATATATAGGGTGTACTTTGTGCGCACACCCAACATATTGGAGTGTTTAGCATGAAATGTCCGATCTGTAGCCATGAGGAAGACAAAGTAATCGATTCGAGGTCGACCAAGGAAGGTACGGTCACGCGTCGAAGACGGGAATGTAGCGAATGTGGCCACAGATTCACGACTTACGAGTACATTGAACCCGGACAGCTCGCTGTTGTTAAGAAGGATGGGAGAAGGCAGGATTTTGACAGGAAGAGGATTCTCGCGGGAGTCCTCAAAGCCTGTGAGAAGCGCCCCATCCCGAGAGAGAGAATCGAGGAAGTGACCGATGCGATTGTCTCAGAGCTGCAAGCCGAGTTCAGGACCGAAATACCATCCAGTGAAATTGGAGAAAGGGTGATGAAACATTTACGCGCGCTGGATGAAGTTGCATATGTAAGATTCGCATCGGTCTACCGACACTTCGAAGATATCACCGAGTTTATGACGGAACTTAGAACGCTGGTTAAGGAAGCCAAGAGCGCCCGACACACAGCGTGACATGGAGGTTTAACGATGGAGGCGATCAACGTACCGACGGGCCAGGAGGCCAGGGACGCGCTCACCTATTCTGAAGATGATGTTCACGAGCTGCACCACAAACTTGCTTCGCGTATGTTTCAGCTGGTCAGGAAAAGAGACGGCCAGATAGTCAAGTTCGACCTGGACAACATAAGCACGGCAATCTTCAAAGCCGCCCAGTCGGTGGGTGGTACAGAGAAAGAAACTGCCGAGAGACTGGCAGATGAAGTCATCCTTTATCTGTACGCAAATGTAGGATCCACGCTCCCTGTTGTCGAGGAAATCCAGGACGCGATCGAGAATGTCCTGATCGAGCAGGGTCATGCGAAGACAGCCAAAGCGTTCATACTTTACAGGCATGAACGTGCGAAGCTACGGGGTGCTCCCAAAACCCAGGCCGAGGCTGATGCCAAGGACAAGGGTAAGGATTTCGAGATCGACCCCACGGAGCTCGCCCTTTTCGTAAGAACATCCGATGCCGAGATCGCGAACTGGGACAAGCAGAAGATGGTCCAGGCGATGGTAAGGGAAGCAGGCGTTCCCGAGGCGATCGCCCAGAGCGTCAGCCGGGAAGTCGAGGAGACCATCCTCAGTTCCAGGGTCAAGGTGATCACGGTCTCACTCATAAGGGAGATGGTGAACGCCAAGCTGATAGAGCACGGGTTCGAGGATGCGCGAAAGAGGCACGCGCGACTCGGTGTTCCTCTCTACGATGCGGAGCGGATAATAACACTCCGCAACAGAGAGAACGCCAATATCCCGCATAACCCGGAAGCCACGAGCATGACACTCGCAGAGAGCATCAACAAGCAGTTTGCACTCCTGCGCGTGTTCTCTCAGGATGTCGCCGATGCTCACGCGCGCGGCGATATTCATCTTCATGATCTTGGTTTCATCAATCGACCGTACTGTTCAGGGCAGTCACTCGAGTACGTCAAGAAATTCGGACTCAGCCTGCCCAATGCTCTCTCGATTGCCAAGCCGGCCAAGTATCCGGAAACGCTGCTTGCCCATATGGTCAAGTTCTCGGCGGCGTTGCAGGGGCACTTCGCCGGAGCGATCGGCTGGGACGCGGTCAACCTCTTTTTCGCACCCTTCCTGGTGGGCCTGAGCAGCAAGGACATGAAGCAGCTTGCCCAGATGCTGATCTTCGAGTACTCGCAGCAGAGTGTTGCTCGCGGGGGACAGGCGATCTTCTCGGACATCAATATTTACTGGGAAGTGCCCAAGCATTTTGAGAACGTGGATGCGATCGGTCCGGGTGGTGTCTCGACCGGTAAGACCTATAGCGACTATGAGCACGAGGCGCAGAGGTTTGCGTGGGCGCTGTTCGATGTTTACATGGAAGGTGACGGGACCGGCCGGCCTTTCTTCTTCCCGAAGCCGCTGGTGCATATCACCGAGAAATTCTTCGAGACTCCCGGACACATGAAGTTCCTGCACCACATAAGTGAGGTGGCGGCGGAGAAGGGCAACACCTACTTCGTGTTCGACCGGGGAGAGACCGCGAAGATATCCGAGTGCTGCAGGCTGTCCTTCAAGCTGGAGCAGAGCGACCTGGAGGATGCGAAGAAACCCTGGAGGATGCGATATTCGGCCATGCAGAACGTGACCCTTAATCTTCCGAGGGTCGGACTCCTGGCGGCCGGGGATGACAAGAGACTGTTCTCGATCCTGGATGACTTTTTCGACCTTTCGATCAAGGCGCACATACAGAAGAAGAACTTCATCATGTCTCTGCTGAATCTGAAGGACGAGGGGCCGCTCGCGCTGCTTACCATGGAGAAGGACGGGGAATCCTACCTGCGCACCAATCGCGCGAGTTACCTCATAGGGATTCTGGGTCTCAATGAGCTCACGCAGGCCCATATGGGTTTGGAGCTGCACGAGAGCGAAGACGCTTTCAAGTTCGGTCTCAAGGTGATCGCCTATCTGAATCTGAAGTCCAAGGCGGCATCGAAGAAGTATGGCATGAAGTTCGTGCTCGAGCAGACGCCGGCCGAAAGCGCCGCGTACAGGCTCTCGAGGCTTGACCTCGACAGGTATGGTAAGAAGGCGGAGGCGATCGTAAAGGGCGATCTCGAGAAGAGGAGTACCTATTATACCAACTCCACCTTCCTCAATGTTTCGGAGAACCTCAATCCCATCGAGCGGGTTCGCAGGGAAGGCAAGTACCACGACCTGATCGAGGCCGGAGCGCTTTCCCACGTCTGGCTGGCGGATTCGAGGCCGTCGGCGGAGTCGGTCGCCAACTTCGTGATCAAGACATTCAAGCTGACAAGGAACGCCCAGATCGCGTTCTCGCCTGAGTTCACCTCGTGCAATGACTGCGAGAAGGTGACCAGGGGACTCAGCCAGACCTGTCCTCATTGCGGGTCGATGAACGTGGACGGCATAACCCGTGTCACAGGATACTTCTCCAAGATCTCCGGATGGAACGACGGCAAGCGTGCGGAGCTGGCCGACAGGTACAGGAGCAACATATGATGAAGGTCAGCATTTTCGGAAAGCAGGAATGCGACGCGTGCAAGGCCGCGCTGGAGAAGATAACCTATTTCTCCGAGAAGTGGGGCAAGCGTGACACCACCGCCATCGGTTTCATCGACATGGATACGGTGGACGGATTGGCCGAGGGAGCATACCGGGATGTCTTTGATGTCCCCACCGTGATTTTCGAGGATGGGAGCAAGGAGCTCGTGCGGTGGGTCAAGAAGGTGCCGACGTCAGAGGAATTCAAAACTTACTTTTTCAGAGAAGCCGCAAATGAACAAACCCCAGATAAAGGGATTCATTGAGACCTCGCTGTGTGACTGGGACGGCTTGATATCTTCGGTGATCTTCCTGCCTGGATGTAATTTCAGGTGCCCGTTCTGCCAGAACGGGGAACTCATCGTGGAACCGGAGAGCCTGCCCTCCGTCAGTTTCGATCACATCAGCGAGTACCTTAAGGCGCAATCCTCCTGGATTGACGGGGTAGTCCTTACCGGTGGCGAACCCACGATCTGGGGCGGCCTCTCCAGTCTTGCCGGGGCGATCAAGGACCTGGGTTTTGCGGTGAAGCTCGATACCAACGGGACGCGCCCCGATGAGATTGCCAGCTTGGTGGACCGGGGTCTCGTGGATTTCATCGCGATGGACATCAAGGCGCCCCTGGATGAAAGGTATGAGCGGGCCGCCGGCGTCCCGGTGGACCTGGACCGGATAAGGCGCTCTATCCGTACGGTCTTGAGCCTTAAGGGAGCCCATGAGTTCAGGACTACCCTGGTCCCGGGCTTTGTGGGCGAGGAGGAAGTGGCCTTGATGGCGGAGGCGATTCAAGGTGCGAACCGATACGCTTTGCAGCGTTTCGTTCCGGATAATTCGCTTGACAAGGCTCTCAGGC
>JAUVJV010000416.1 GCA_030592245.1 Candidatus Eiseniibacteriota bacterium | reverse complement strand
TCCGAGCGCTCGGCGGCCGCCATCTGCAATGCATCCGGGAATGTCGTGGCCATGATGCCGCACCCCGAGAGAAGCACATGGTTGAGACAGGTCCCGGCCGATATCGACAGCGTGTGGGCCGCGAGAAGAAACGCCGGGCTGGCCTCCCGGGCAGCCCTCGAAGGCGAGGGTCCCGGCGCCGGGATCTTCAGGTCCATGAGAGCTTATATCATGAGATCTTATGTAGAGAGAAAGCCATAGAGGAAATGTGATGGTGAAAACAGAAGTCCTGGTGAAGCTCGCCGCCCCCGACCCGTGGAGTTTCACGGTGCTCGATGCCCTGACGCGCAAGTTCGGGTTCGAGGATGTCATCGAAGTACAGCGCACCAAGTCCTGGGAGCTCACCTTCGACCTTGTGAGCCCCGATGCGGCGATCGCCCTCACCCGGGAACTCTTACGGACCACCACGCTGCTTGCTAATCCCAATCGCGATGTCTGGGCGGTAAGGTGTGGCCCCGGAGATCTGCCCGAGTCCTTCTGGTGTTCAGATACCGAGGAAGCCAGCGCCTTCGTGGTGAGGGTAACCGACTCCGAGGACATAGTGGGTTCCTCTGTGGCAGAGATCATGCGGTCGCGCCTGGGCATGGATTCCGTGCGGGCTGTTCGCTTTTCAACCGTCTGGGGACTGAGGATATCCAGGGCTGCCGCCGACCCCCGAGATCTCGCCGCCAGGATCGCTGTCGCGAAAACATGGAGAAGCGGGCTCCTGGCCAACCCGCATTTTCAGGATGCGACGGTGTTTGGTGTGGATGACTATCTTGCCAGGAAAGGTGTGCCATGAGCCTCAAGCACTTCTGCGGCCTCTTCGGCCTCCACGGCAGCGAGGGGGCGGGCGGCCAGAGCTACCTGGGGCTCTACGCCCTGCAGCACAGGGGACAGGAGAGCACCGGCATTGTTACATCGGACGGAACCTGTTTTCGCTCGCATCAGTGTCCGGGCCTTGTTCGCGAGTGCTTCCAGGACGGGGACCTGGCGCAGCTCAAGGGCCACCATGCCATCGGGCATAACCGTTACTCGACCACCGGGTCGGCGCGCCTCTCCAATATCCAGCCACTCGTGGTCGACTTGCAGGGCAGTCCTCTCGCCATCGCCCACAATGGGAATCTGGTAAACGCGCTCGAGCTGAGGGCGGCCATGGAAAAAGACGGGTCGATCTTCCAGTCGTCCACCGACAGCGAAGTGTTCGTGCACTTGATGGCGCGCTCCAGGCATACCTCGCTCGAGGGCATGATGAGGTCCGCGGCCGAGCAGGTCCGGGGCGCTTACTGTCTGCTCTTGCTTACACTGGATAGCGTCGTGGCGGTCAGGGATCCTAATGGTTTCAGGCCGCTCTGCATGGGGCGCCTGGGTGAGGCGGTGGTCTTCTCGTCCGAATCCTGTGGGCTGGACATCGTGGGGGCCTCCTATGAGCGCGAGATAAAACCCGGCGAGATGGTTTCAGTCGGCAAGAGCGGTATCACCTCCGAGCAGCTGCTGCCTGCCGGGAAGATCTCGATGTGCGTCTTCGAGCTCATATACTTTTCCAGACCCGACAGCCTGGTGTTCGGGGTGTCGGTCGATGCGGTGAGAAAGGCCTTCGGACGCAGGCTCGCGAGCGAACACCCCGCCGACGCCGACCTGGTGATTTCGGTACCCGATTCCAGCAATGCCGCCGCGCTCGGGTACTCGATGGCCTCGGGCATCCCGCTGGAGCTGGGTCTCATAAGGAACCACTACGTTGGCAGGACTTTCATATATCCGACCAGCGAGCTCAGACATGATAGAGTTAGAATCAAGTTTAACCCTGTGAGAGAACTGCTTTATAATAAAAGAGTTGTAGTTGTTGATGATTCGATAGTCAGGGGAACGACGTCCAGGAAGCTCATGCACATGCTCCGGGACGTGGGTGTTAAGGAGATTCACGTGAGAATAAGCTCCCCGCCCATCACCTCATCCTGCTTCTACGGGATCGATACTCCCACGCGGGGCGAGTTGATAGCGGCAAACTCAAGTGTTGAGGACATCAGGGGCTATCTCGGCGTGGACTCTCTCGGATACCTGTCGGTGGAGGGACTCCTGGAATCCACGGGCTTAAGGCCGCAGGATTTCTGTGTTGCTTGCTTTACCGGAGAGTATCCTGTACGCTTTACCAACGAACCGAGCAAGTTGGCGCTTGAGCAGTTTGGTGACTGGGCAGTCAAGAGGCAGCGCAGATAAGCTCTTGCCGCTCGCCCGGTCGAGTAGGCCTTGGTGTGGGGATGATGGGACGAGGGGGTGGCTTATGAAAATGGGGGAGTTGCCGGCTGAAGAGAGACCGAGGGAGAGGATGAAGGCGCTGGGTGTTGAAGCGCTTTCGACGAGGGAACTGCTGGCGCTTGTGATCGGCTCGGGCAGCCGCGGCAGGGGCACGATGGAGGTGGCTGACGATTTGGTCACTTCCTTTGAGTGCGTGAGAGACCTTGCCCTCGCAAGCGTGGAGAAGTTGTGCCGCGTGAGCGGCGTGGGTGTGGCGCGGGCCTGCAGGGTGATGGCCGCGATCGAACTTGGAAAGCGCGTTCTCAAGTCGAACAGGGGGGAGAGGAAAACGGTGCGGTGTCCGGCGGATGCGGCCGGGATGGTAATGGAAGACATGATGAACCTCGACCGCGAGCACTTCAGAGTGATGCTTCTTGATTCGAAGAACGCGGTGATAAGCGTGGAGACGGTATCGATCGGTACGGTGAATGCCTCTATTGTGCATCCCAGGGAGGTGCTCAAGCCGGCTCTCGAGAAGAGCGCCACTTCGATAATACTGGTTCACAACCACCCGACGGGGAGCGTGTCTCCCAGTCGTGAGG